>JAKFCR010000162.1:0-17697 GCA_036676545.1 Aeromicrobium sp.
GAGATCGAGGTTCATCTTCAGGTGCGGGCTGTCGACGGCGCTGACCAGTGCCAACGTGTCGGCGGCGCGTCCGAACGGCGTACCCGGATGGTCGACTTCGGTGTTGAGGTTCTCCAGCACGAACGTCACTCCGTGCCTCTCCCCCAGCTCGGCGACCCGCGAGAGCGTACGGACGGCGGCGAGCCACATGTCACCGGTCACGACCTCAACTGGACGCACGGGGATGCCGCCCTCGCCGAGCCCCGTGCCGTGCAGGTTCAGCGACGGGCACTTGATCGTTTGGGCAAACGGGATCGACTTCGCGGCCGTCGCCAGCAGATCATCGGCGCCATCGTCGGTGATCAGGTCGCCCGTGACGTAGCCCGTCATCGAGGTGAACTGTGCTCCAGTGGCCACGAGTGCGGTCGCGTCCTTCGTGGTCCAGTCCCAGATCTCGACCGCGAACCCGGCCGCATGGATGCGCTCGATCCGCTCGAGCAGCGGAAGCTCGGTGAAGACCATCTCCGAGCAAACGGCCAACGTGAAAGTCATGCTGAGTAGAGGTCCGGTCGCTCCGGCACGGTGACGGACTCGCGGGTGCCGGAATCCAACGCAGCGACACCTGAGGCGGCTACGAGGTTGGCGACGTAGCCGTCCCACGCGCTCGCACCCACGACGTCACCTGCGAGCGCCGACTGGGCCCACGCAGCCAGCTCGAGGCGATACGACTCGATGAAATGAGCAACGAAGTCGCTGCCGATCGAGCTACCGCCCTGACCGGCGACACGGCGTACGACCGCCGTACGCGGCTCGAGGCTGGCCGATCCCCCGGTGCCGACGACCTCGACTCGGACGTCGTAGCCGTACGCAGCATTGCAGAAGACCTCAGCAGTGACCATCTGGCCGGCAGCCATCCACAGCGTCGCGACCTGCGGGTCGCGGAAACCCTCGACTATCGGCGACTCGACCCGGATGCCGACGATCTCGTCATCGAGCAGCCAGCGGAACGTGTCGAACTCATGGATCATCGAGCCCGTTACGAGCGTTGACGAGTCAGTGCTCGTCAAATTCGTGGCATTGCGGTGGATGCCGTGCATCAGGCGCACCTCGCCCAGCGTTCCGTCGACGATGGAGCCCTTGAGGTCGACGAAGCCGGGGTCGAAGCGGCGGTTGAAACCGACTTGCACGAACTTGCGACCGGCGGCGATCTCGGCCTCGACGACCTTGTGTGCATCCTCAGCAGTGACGGCGAGGGGCTTCTCGCACAGCACGTACTTGCCTGCCGCAATCGCGGCGATGGCCAGGTCGGCGTGGGTGAAATCGGGTGAGGCTACGACGATCGCGTCAACTTCGGGATCGGCGATCAGCGCCTCGGCGGAGTCAGAAGCCTCGCCTCCGACGGATTCGGCGACGGTCTTCGCACGCGCGGTGTCCATGTCGAAGACCCGCGTGACCTGCGCTGCGGGAACGCTGGCGGCGAGTGTCGCGATGTGTGACGCCCCCATCGCACCGGCGCCCACGACGCCAACCTTGAGACGCTTGCTCATAGGGAAACCCACTTTCGTTGTTCCGAAGACGTGATCATGGCGTCGACGACCTTGGCCGCGGCGAGCGCGTCGTGGATCGTCGCGCCGACCGGCGAACCGGTGGCGATGGATTCGATCAGCCGACGAGCTTCGATGACCTTGAGGTCGTCAAAACCGATCGGGTTGTTGGTACCGGGCTGGAAGAAGCTGAGCTCACCGTCGCCGGGGCCGGCGTACTCGGTGGCGTAGAACCCGTTCAGGTAGTCCTGGTCAGCGCAGACGCGCAGCTCGTTCATCCGGCGGAAGTCCCACGCGATGGCGCCCTTGGTGCCGTGCACCTCGATGCCGTACGTGTTCTGCTCGCCGACCGCCGTACGGCTGGACTCGAGAATGCCGCGTGAGCCGTCGACCAGGCGGAACAGGGCGTTGACGTAGTCCTCGTTCTCGACGTCGCCGAAGTCGCCTGCACCCTTCTCGTAGTGCATCGCCCCGGGCAGCGCAGCCCGTCGTTGGCTGATGAACGTGGCCCGATCGACCACGAGCTCGTCGATGGGTGAAACGACGTACTGCACCAGGTCGGCGGCGTGACTGACGAGATCGCCCAGCACACCACTGCCCGCGTACTTGTTCTGGAAGCGCCACGAGAGCGCGGCATCAGGATCGGCGGAGTAGTCGGCGAGGAAGCGGACCGTAGTGTGCTCGACCTCGCCAATCCGGCCCGAAGCGACGATCGCACGGGCTCGCTCGACTGCCGGCACGTTGCGATAGTTGAAGCCGGTGGCAGCCTGCACACCTGCGGCCTCGACTGCCGCCACGATCTCGGCGGTCTCGCCGGCGTCGCGTCCGGCGGGCTTCTCGACCCAGAGGTGCTTGCCGGCCTCGGCCGCAGCCACGGCAACATCGCGGTGAATGAAGTTGGGACCAGTCACGCAGACCAGGTCGACCTCATCGTGCGTGACGAGGTCGTGCCAGTCAGCCAGCTGGTGCTCGAACCCGTACGCCGCGGCTGCGCGCTGGGTGCGGTCGTCGGGTGCGTTGTCTGCCACGGCAACCAGCCGCGGCCTCAGTGGCGCGTCGGGATAGTGCTGCAGCACGCGGGACAGGGCACGCGCGTGCACCTGGCCCATCCAGCCGAACCCGACGACGCCGACACGGAGCTCCCCTGTCACGTGACCTCTGCCTTCATCGTCTTCGCGACCTCGGAATCGGCGCCCATCGTCTTCTCGAGCTCATGCGCGATCGATTCCAGCTCGGTGCCGCCGGCCATCATCGACGTCAGCTCCTCGAGCGTCATCTCCGCCTTGGGGAAGTCGCCCATGCTCTTGCCGCGACGCAGCAGCATGAACCGATCGCCCACAGGGTAGGCGTGGTGCGGGTTGTGCGTGATGAACACGACGCCGAGTCCACGGTCGCGCGCCTTGGCGATGTACTTCAGCACAACTCCAGACTGCTTCACGCCCAGGGCGGCCGTCGGTTCGTCGAGGATGAGCACCCGTGCTCCGAAGTACACGGCGCGAGCGATCGCGACACACTGACGCTCACCACCCGACAACGTGCCGATCGGCTGCTCGACATCGCGCAGGTCGATGCCCATTGCGGCAAGCTCGGACTTGGTGATGCTCTTCATCGCGTCGACGTCGAGTCGGCGGAACGGACCGACTCCCTTGGTGAGCTCGCTGCCGAGGAAGAAGTTGCGCCAGACCGGCATCAGCGAGACCACGGCAAGGTCCTGGTAGACCGTTGCGATTCCCAGCTCGAGCGCGCCTCGCGGGCTCGAGAGGTGCTGCGACTCGCCGTCGATCAGCAGCTCACCATCGGAGTGCTCGTGAGCCCCAGCGAGAACCTTGATGAACGTCGACTTGCCAGCTCCGTTGTCTCCGAGCACGCAGGTGACCTCGCCGGCACGTACGGACGTCGTCACGTCGCTCAGCGCGATGATGTTGCCGTAGCGCTTGCCGATGTCCTTGACCTCGATGATCGCTGTCCCGACAGGGGGCAGCTCGACAACGTTGGTCACTGGTGATTTCGCTTCGGTCTTCGTACTCATTTTGCTGTCTCCGCTCGCTTGCGAACCCATTCGTTGAGGAGCACCGCTGCCAGAAGCATGACTCCCAGGAACGCCTTGAGCCAGTTGTTGTCCCAGCCCGAGTAGACGATGCCCTGGTTGACCATGCCGTAGATGAGGGCGCCCAACGCGGCGCCAATCGCCGAGCCATAGCCGCCCGTCATGAGGCAGCCTCCGACCACGGCGCAGATGATGTAGATGAACTCCTGGCCGACGCCGGTGTTGCTCTGCACGGTCGACGTCGTGAACAGCAGGAGCATCCCGACGAGCCAACCGGCTCCGGCAGTCGTCATGAACAGGCCGACCTTGGTCTTGAACACCGGAACGCCGATCTGGCGGGCCGACAGCTGCGCCCCTCCGACGGAGAAGATCCAGTTGCCCGTCTTGGTACGCAGGAGGACCCATGTAGCAAGAAGTGTGACGCCGATCCACCAGAACACCGAGGCGTACACGAGACCGCCGTTGATGGTCACAGTGGAACCGAACAGATTCTTGGCCTGGTCGTAGTAGGGCACATTCGACATGCCCTGGATCGCAACCTGCCCGATGAGGGCCTTGGTGCCGGCGAGATCGATGCCTTGCAGGACGAAGAACGTGCCGAGGGTGACGATGAAGCTCGGGAGGCCAGTCTTCATCACGAGGATGCCGTTGATTGCTCCGATGGAGAGAGCGAGAACGAGCGAGACCACGATCGCGGCCCAGATGTTGAGGCCGTACTCGGTCGTGAGCACACCGACGACGAGGCCGGTAAAACCGGTCATGGCCCCGGCCGAAAGGTCGAACTCCCCACCGATCATGAGGAGAGCCACGGCGACGGACATGATTCCGATCGTCGAGGCGCCTCGGAGCCAGGTGCTGGCACCAGATGGCGTTGCGAATACATCGGTGGTTGCGGCGAAGAACGCGAAGATGGCGATCGCTGCTACGAGCGCGCCGATCTCCGGTCGTTTCAAGAGCTTGGCGAGGGTCGACGTACGGGCTATCCGTTCGTCGGCCAGCGTGGCGGTGGTCATGTGGTGCTCCGTTTCTCGGCTGTGGACCATGGGGCCCGGCAGGTGCCGGGCCCCATGGGCTGGATCAGCGTGTTCCGTTAGCTGCGTACTTCAGGACATCGTCAGCGTTGTCCTTCGTGATGAACGCAGGTCCCGAGTTGATCGGCTGGCCGCCACCGATGTCGTTGCCGTTGATCGACTTCAGGTACAGACCCGTGACACCCAGGAATCCCTGGACGTACGGCTGCTGGTCGACCGCGAACAGGATCGTTCCGGCCTGGATGTCCTTGATGACGTCCTCAGAGAGGTCGAACGTCGCCACCTTGGCACTGCTGCCGGAGTCCTTGACCGCAGCGACCGCGTCGATCGCGTACTGGCCGCCGAGCGTCAGGACTACGTCGATGTCCTTGCTGGCCTGCAGCTTGGACGTGATGGTCGCCTGAACTGCGTTGTCGTCCGTGCCGTCAACCTGAAGGTTCTCGACCTTGCCACCGAAGGTCTCGGCGACTGCCTTGCAGCGTTCTTCCAGTCCGACGTTTCCGGCTTCCTGGATGACACAGATCGCGTTCTTCAGGCCCTCGCCCTTGAGGCGTTCGCCGACGGCTTCACCGGCGATGGTCTCGGTCTGACCGATGTGCGTGGTCGCGCCGAATGCCTTGAAGCTGTCGACTCCGGAGTTGATCGTGATGACGGGTACGCCCGCGGCGACAGCCTTCTTGACACTGGCCTCGAGGCCGTCGGGGTTGGCCATCGAGATCACGAGGCCGTCGACCTTGTCGGCGACTGCGCCGTCGATGAGCTGGGACTGCTTGGCCGGGTCGGCGTCCGAGCTGTACTCGACCGTGACCCCGTAGTCCTCGCCCGCCTGCTCTGCGCCGGACTTGACCCGGTCCCAGAACGCGTCACCGGGGCCGGCGTGCGTGATGACGGCGTAGGTGAAGTCCTTCTTGGCGGTGTCGGCGTCACCATCATCGCTGCCGGTGCCACTGCATGCTGCCAGGAGCGCTCCAGCGGCGACAACGGCGCCGATGATCTTGAATTTCCTCATGGTGTTCCTGTCTCTTCCTTGATGACCCGGCGTCACTGTGCCGTCGGGAAGTTCAGTTGGGCGAGTGATTCTTCGCTTACGTGGGGCCACCGGGTGGTGACCACCTTCGCCTGCGTGTAGAACCTCACGCCTTCGGGACCATGAATGTGGTGGTCGCCGAAGAGTGAGTCCTTCCAGCCTCCGAAGGAATGGAAGGCCATCGGGACGGGAACCGGCACATTGATGCCGATCATGCCCACGTGGACCTTCCGCTGGAAGGTTCGTGCCACCTCACCCGAGGAAGTGAACACGGCGGTGCCGTTGCCGTACGGGTTCGAGTTGATGAGCTCGATCGCGGCATCCAGCGTCGGAACCCTGAGCACGGTGAGCACAGGTCCGAAGATCT
The DNA here is from genome assembly GCA_036676545.1 of Aeromicrobium sp. Lineage (GTDB taxonomy): Bacteria > Actinomycetota > Actinomycetes > Propionibacteriales > Nocardioidaceae > Aeromicrobium. The sequence continues at coordinate 5,996 of JAKFCR010000162.1, forward strand.
CGTCGGTGTATACCGACATGTCAGTGGTGACGTTGTCCAGCAGCGAAGGACCGACGAAAAAGCCCTCTTCGTGCCCTTCGACGACCAGGTCGCGGCCGTCGACGACGACCTTGGCACCGGCGGACTCACCCTGGCCGATGTAGTCAACGATGCGGTCACGCGACACCTGCGTCACGACGGGACCCATCTCGGCGTCAGGATCCGTGCCCACCGACACGTTGAGTCCGACCGAACGCTCTCGGATCTTGTCGACCAGGGTGTCGGCGCTCAGTCCAACGGCAACGACGGCGGAGATGGCCATGCAGCGCTGCCCAGCGGATCCGTAGCCGGCCGCGACAATGTGGTCCGCAGCAAAGTCGAGGTCGGCGTCAGGCATCACGACAGCGTGGTTCTTGGCACCACCGAGCGCTTGAACGCGCTTGCCGGTACGCGAGGCGTTCTCGTGCACGTACTTCGCGATCGGGGTCGAGCCCACGAACGACACAGCAGCAATTCCATGGTGCTCGAGGATCGCGTCGACCGCGACCTTGTCGCCGTGTACGACGTTGAACACACCGTCAGGCAGACCGGCCTCGGTGTAGAGGTGAGCGACCAGGTCAGACGCGCCGGGGACGCGCTCGGACGGCTTGAGGATGAACGTGTTGCCGGTTGCGATCGCCACCGGGTGCATCCACAGCGGGACCATGATCGGGAAGTTGAACGGGGTGATCCCGGCGACAACACCGAGCGGCTGGCGGAACGAGTGGGTGTCGACGCCGCCGGAGACCTGGTCGTTGTACTCGCCCTTGAGGAGTTGCGGGATGCCGCACGCGAACTCCACGACCTCGCGACCACGTACGACTTCGCCCTTGGCGTCATCGATCGTCTTGCCGTGCTCGGACGAGATGATCGCGGCCAGCTCGTCCTCGTGCTTCACCAGCAGCTCGCGGAACGCGAACATCACGCGTGAGCGGGCCGTGACAGACACCTCGCTCCACGTCTCGTATGCCTTGGCGGCCGCGGCGACTGCGACGTCCACGTCGCCAGCCGTGGCGAGTCGAACCTGCGACTTGGGGGCGCCGAGCGCGGGGTCGAACACGTCGCCGAAGCGATCGCTCTCGCCCTGGAAGCTCGCGCCATTCACATAGTGGTCGTATTGCGTCATGCGTCGTCCTTGGTGTCGTCGGTGGCCGGCGCGAGGTGGTGGCGCTGGCCCTTCTTGTGGTCTTCGTAGGTCGCGCGGGCGGTGCGGGTCGAGTCGAGCGCGGAAACCTCGGCAACCGGCACGTCCCACCACGCCGGGCTGTCCGGGGCCGGGATCAGCGGATTGGTCTCGACGTGGATCACCGTCGTACGTGGCGATGCCTTGGCCTGGAGCACGGCCTTGCGGAAGTCATCGATGCCCTCGGCCCGGATGACATCAGCGCCGAGGCTCGCAGCATTCGCGGCGAGGTCGACGGGCAGCCGATCACCGTCAAGGCCCGTCGGCGAGCGGTAGCGATACTGCGTACCGAACCGCTGAGATCCCAGCGACTCCGAGAGCGCACCGATCGATGCGAAGCCATGGTTCTGCACGAGGACCACGATGACTTTGATCCCCTCGGCCACCGCCGTGACGAGCTCAGTGTTCATCATCAGATAGGACCCGTCGCCGACCATGACGAACACGTCGCGGACAGCCTCGTCGAACAGAGCCTGCTCGTCCTCGACCGCCATCCGAACACCGAGCCCGCCGGCGATCTCATATCCCATGCAGGAGAAGCCGTACTCGACGTGATAACCCTTGCGGTCACGCGTTCGCCACAGCTTGTGAAGGTCTCCCGGCATGGAGCCCGCGGCGCACAACACGACGTCGCGAGGATCTGACAACTCGTTGACCGCACCGATCACCGCAGACTGAGCGATCTGCGGCTCGCCATCCTCGTCAGGCAGAGTGACTTCGTATGCCGCCTGAACGATTGCGTCCCACTCGGCCGCCAGCTCGGTGGCGCCAACGGTGTACGACTTCGGCGCGGTCCACGTGTCCAGTGCGGAGGCCAGGGCGAGCAGCCCTTCTCGCGCGTCGGCGACGAGGCTGGTCGCCGAAAGCTTGTGGGCATCGAACGCCGAGACGTTGAGGTTGACGAACCGTACGTCGTTGGCAGCGAACACCGTGTGCGATGCGGTGGTGAAGTCGCTGTAGCGGGTGCCGACTCCGATGACCAGGTCGGCCTCAGCAGCGAGGGCGTTCGCAGTAGTCGTACCCGTTGCGCCGATCGCCCCGACTGACTGGGGGTGGTCATACGGCAGCGCGCCCTTGCCTGCCTGGGTCTCTGCCACCGGGATGCCGGTCGATTCCGCGAGGGCGCGCAGGGCGTCGTTCGCCCGGCTGTAGGTCACGCCACCGCCAGCAACGATCAGCGGACGTTGCGCTGCGCTGATGGCCGCCACGGCGCGCTCCAGTGCGGCCGGCTCGACTGTCGGGCGTGCGACGTGCCATACCCGCTTGGCGAAAAGCTCGTCCGGCCAGTCCCACGCCTCAGCCTGAACGTCTTGCGGCAACGCAATTGTCACGGCACCGGTCGCCGCCGGATCGGTGAGCACCCGCATCGCGTTGAGCAGCGCCGGAGCGAGCTGTTCGGGGCGGTGCACCCGGTCGAAGTAGGCCGACACCGGACGGAAGGCGTCATTTACGGACACGTCGCCGTTGGCGGGATCCTCGAGCTCCTGGAGCACGGGATTGGCAACTTTGGTGGCGAACGTGTCGCCGGGCAACAGCAGCACAGGCAGTCGGTTGATCGTGGCCAGCGCGGCGCCGGTGATCATGTTGGTCGCGCCCGGACCGACCGAAGCCGTGACGGCCATCGCCGCGAGCCGGTCGCGCTGGCGTGCGTACGCAACAGACGCATGCACCATGGCCTGCTCATTGCGCCCCTGGAAGTAGCGCAGGTGCGACGGCTCGCCCGACAGCTCACGCTCCAGCAGCGCCTGGCCGACACCGGCTACGTTGCCGTGGCCGAAGATGCCCCAGCAGCCGGCGAAGAAGGCGTTCTCCACGCCGTCACGCTCGACATGCTGTGCCTCGAGGAACCGTACGACGGCCTGGCCGACGGTCAGACGTTCACTCATGCGGTCACCTCGCCAAATGGGAGTCGGGGGTCGATCGGCTGGTCTGCCCAGGAATCGCGGACCCATGTATGGGCAGGGTCGTCGCAGATCAGCCAGGCGCGCTCTTTGCCGGGACCGGCCATCACGTTCAGGTAGTAGAGGTCGTAGCCAGGCGCCGCGATCGACGGCCCGTGCCAGCCGTGCGGAATGAGCACCGCGTCGCCGCTGCGGATCTCGGCTGTGACGTCGATGTCAGCACCCTCGTGGCCGTAGACGCGCTGGAAGCCGATGCCGGGTCCAGTCGGTCCGTCAGCGACCTCAAAGTAGTAGATCTCCTCGAGCGCCGTCTCACCCTCGCGCTCCTCGTCGTGCTTGTGAGGAGGCCAGGACGACCAGTTGCCGCCGGGGGTCAGCACCTCACAGGCGATGATGCGGTCGGCCTCGAGAACGCCGGGAACTCCAAAGTTGTTGACCTGTCGGCTCGCCTGCCCTGCACCGCGCAGCTCGACCGGCACGTCACCTTTGGCGAGGTATGCGGCGGGCAGCTTGTGTTCGCAGCGTGCCGAGGCGAGAGCGAAACGTCCGCCATCCGTGCTGCAGATCGTCAGCTCGGCGTCACGCGGGACGTACACCGCGTCGCTGGGTCCGGCGAACACGTGCTCCCGACCTTCGAGCGCGTACGCGGTTCCGTCAGCCGTCACGTCGGCGGCGCCGCCGAGCGACACCACGACATACTCCGAGTCCTCGGTGCCGAGCGTCTCGCTCTGGCCAGGAGCGAGCTCCAGGATCCTCAGGCCGCAGTGGTCCCAGCCAGCTGACTTGGCAGTGATCTCGAGAGCGAACGGCGCAACCGCCGCCTCCCCTGCGCGTAGGACCTGGCTCACGCCATCATCTCCACTGTGGCGTCGACTGCAGCCTCGACATTGCCGTCGGGCGGGAAGAGCAGCGATCGGCCGACCACCATGCCCTTGACCATCGGACTTGCAAGCGCCTTGGACCACGCCGCGAACTGCGCATCCTGGTCGGCGCCGACCTCGCCGCCGAGCAGAAGTACGGGCAGCGTCGTCGACGCCAGCACCGCCTCCATGTCGTCGATGACCGGCATCTTGAGCCAGGTGTGTGCGGATGTCGAGCCGAGTCCTGCTGCCACCGTGGCCGACCGGACAACCGCTTCGGTCGAGAGGTCGTTGCGGATGCGTCCGGAGTCGTCGCGACCCGAGATGAAGGGTTCGACCATCGCCATCAGCTGATGTTCGGCGAGACTGTCGACAGCCTTGGCCACGGACTCCATCGTCGCCACAGTGCTGAGGTCGCTCGGGTCGATACGGAACAGCATCTTGCCGCCCTGGTAGCCCGCCGAGGAGATGGCGTCGGCGGTGTAGGCGGTGAAGCGGTCGTCGATCTCGAACGCGGTTCCGGCCAGGCCGCCACGGTTCATTGAGCCGATGACGACCTTGCCCTCGAGTGCGCCCAGGATGAGCAGGTCCTCGATCAGGTCGGCGGTGCCGAGGAATCCATCGACGCCGGGCCGATCGAGCGCACGGACGATGCGGTCGAGCAGGGCGACTCGGTCCCCCATCGCGAGCGGGTTGTCACCGGCTCGCAGTGCACCGCGCGCGGGATGATCGGTCGCGATGAGCATCAGGCGTCCGGTCTCGCCGACCAGACCCTTGGGCTGCGTACGAGTACGTGCCAGCTCAGCGATGCGCTCGGGGTGCAGAGCACGGGTCTCGACGATCCCGGCGATGCTCTCGGCGGTGACGGCGGTCATCGCGCAACTCCTTGGTTGTTCTTCATGTATGCCGACAGCTGATCAGCGGTGGGCATGGCGTCGGCGCAGGACATCTGTCCGGCCACATACGATCCGGCGGCATTGGCAGTGGCGAGCATGTCCTCGAGCGACGCGTTGGTCAGCAGGCCGTGTACGAGTGCGCCACCGAACGCGTCGCCGGCACCGAGGCCGTTGACGACGTCGACCGGGACAGGTGGGACGACGATGGACTCGTCACCGCGTACACCGAGAACGCCTGCCGGACCCTGCTTCACGATCGCAAGGTCGACTCCCACATCCCGCAGTGCCTTGGCGGCCGCTTGTGGCTCCGTCTCGCCGACCGCGACCTCACACTCCTGCTTGTTGCCGAGCGCGACGGTGACGTACGGCAGCACCTTGCTGATCTGGGCGGTCGCCGCATCGGCGCTTTCCCAGAACATCGGCCGGTAGTCGAGATCAAGGATCGTCGTGCCATGCCCGGCGCGGGCTTCAAGTGCTGCCTGGTGGGCCTCGCGGCTCGGCTCCTGCGACAGTCCCGTGACGGTGACCCAGAAGATGTCGGCGGCGCGTATCGCGTCGTAGTCGAGCTCGTCGGGGCTTATGTGCAGGTCAGGAGCCTTTTCGCCACGGTAGAAGTACAGCGGGAAGTCGTCGGGCGGGAAGATCTCGCAGAACACCACCGGGGTCTGCACGTCTGGGACCGAGGTCACCCACGTGTCGTCGACGCCAAAGCCCTGAAGGGCCTGGTGGACGAACTTCCCGAACGGGTCGTCTCCCGTACGCGTGATGGTCGCCGCGCGATGACCCAGACGAGCGGCGGCAACGGCGACATTCGTGGAGCTGCCGCCAAGGAACTTGGTGAACGTCGAGACGTCCTCGAGACCTACTCCTACTTGGTCGGGATAGACATCGACGCCGACGCGTCCCATCGTGATGAGCTCGAAACTCACGCCAGGGCCGCCGTCACGTAGTCGAGGCACTTCTGGACATTGGCGATCGGGCCGACACCCTCAGGCTCGCCGTCCTTGAGCATCAGATCCTGCTCGAGCACGTACCAGCCGTCGTAGCCTGCGCCACGCAGCGCGGCGATCATCGCGGCGATGTCGACATCACCTTCGCCCAGGACCTGCCACATACCGTCAGCAACGGCGTCAGAGAACGACACCTCTCCTGCGACGACCTTGGCGGCCTTGGCCGTGTCGACGTCCTTGAGGTGCACGTGCTTGACGCGATCCAGATTGGCCAGAGTGATCGACACAGGATCGGCTCCGGCTGCGGCGAGGTGGCCCGTGTCGATGCAGAAGCCAATGTGCGATCCGTCCACGACTCGCTGCACATCGTCAGCGTTCTCGACCAGCGTGCCGATGTGCGGGTGGACGACGGCGATGACGCCGCGCTCCACGGCGTGATCGGCGATGCGATCGAGATTGCTCAACAGCGTCTTCCACTGCACCTCGTCGAGGACCGGTCGGGCGTCATAGCCGTCGACCCCGGTGGACGCTGCCAGGACAACGACGCCAGCACCAGTCGCGAGGCAGTTGTCGATGAAGACGTCAACGCTGGGCAGTGGGTCGCTGGCGAGGTCATGAAGAAGCACCGGCAAGAAGCCGCCGACAGCTTGGAGGTGATAGGTCTCGAGGAACGCCTTCTTGGACTCGGGCTCGTCGGGCAGGAAGCCGTCGGGACCGAACTCGGTCGCAGTCAGGCCCAAGGTCTCCATCTCGGCCATGACCCGTTCGCGGGGCATTTGGTAACCCCAGTCGGGTACTTCACAGACCCCCCAAGAGATGGGGGCGCCGGCCACACGGGGACCGGCGGGGCGGAGATCGCTCACGGTCATGCTCGTCCTTTTTGGTTTGTGCTGACAAAGTATCAGGGTCGAGTGTGTCTCCCATCACACGACTTGTCAAGCGTTTGTCATGACATATTGACGTACGGACATTTGCGGCTAGATTGTGCGCATGGCCGGCACGAAGTTCACGCTCGATCGCTCCAGTCCCGTGCCGCTTTACTTCCAGGTCGCAGAGCATTTTGAGCAGGCGATCCTCAGCGGCGAGATCGCACCCGGCGAACGCATTGCCAACGAGATCGCCCTTGCGGCGGACCTCGGACTGTCACGACCGACGATGCGCCAGGCCATCCAGGTGCTCGTCGACAAGGGCATGCTGGTCCGCAAACGCGGTGTTGGCACCCAGGTCGTGCGCGGCAAGATTCGTCGTTCGGTCGAGCTGACCAGCCTGTTCGACGACCTCAGCGCGGCTGGGCAGAAGCCTCGAACCGAGGTGGTCGCCGTCGGCAAGGTGCCCGCGGACGAGGACGTATCTCGTGAGCTCCAGCTGGAGGTTGGCGAGGACGTGTGGTCCTTGGAACGCATCCGGTACGTCGGAGCTCAGCCGCTCGCCCTGATGCACAACTTCATCCCCGTCGACGTTGTGGACCTCGACGCGGTCGACCTCGCGGAGAACGGGCTCTACGCCCATTTGCGGTCCTGCGGAATCCTCATGCGAGTGGCCCGACAGCGCATTGGCGCGCGAAGCGCCACCGCCGACGAAGCAGAACTGCTCGATGAGAAGAAGGGCGCTCCCCTGCTGACGATGCAGCGAACCGCCTACGACAACGCCGGTCGCGCCGTCGAGTACGGGCAGCACGCGTACCGCCCCGACCTCTATGCATTCGAGCTGACGCTCGTCGACCGCTGAGGCGCTCCGCTCAATCCCGGGTGCGGAGCCAGACTGCAAGTGCACCCAGGCCGAGCACCGGATCCAGGATCGCGAACGGCACGACGAGACCGGGATCGACCACGTCCGCAGCAACCAGGGCCAGCAGGAAGACCGGCACGATCAGCACCCGGTCGAAGACTGTTGCGAGCCCGAACGAGTCGGCACGGGTCCGCGCTCCCATGATGTAGAACCAGCCGATCACGGCCATCACGAAGCCGAGTACGCGCACCAGCCCCGACTCCCCTGCCTCGAAATCAGCTGCACCGATCAGCTGGGTCACCTCGGGCCAGGCATAGACGACGACACCGAACACGACGTACAGGACACCGTTCGCGGCGGTGTATCGGGACAACGGTGTCGACGGACCGGAGGCCCACAGTGTCCGGAAGAACTTGCCGATCATGCTTGCTCGACCTCGACCTCGGACTTGAGCGCATGGAGCGTCGCGTGCATGCCCGCCAGCAGCTCAACGTCGTGGTTGTCGGCGCCGCCGAGAGCCCATTTGGCGGTGAGCCGTACCGACAGCGACGGAACCACCAGTGCCGTGCGACGCTCGACAACCCGTGTGCCGGCCGAGGTCGGCTCAAGGTCGTACGACCACTCGACGTTGGTCGGCCAGACGTGGAAGGCGAACGATCCATGGCCGCCATCGTTGGTCGGCGGCTTCCAGCGGGTGATGCGCGCAGTCGTCGGCCAGGCAAACCCCTTGCGCCGGTTGATGTTGAGGCTCCTGCGGCCGACCTTGGGCTTCCCGAAAGTACGCATCATGACGAGCTCGGGGCTGCGCTTCTTCATGGATGCCACGTCGGAGATTGCTGCCCATACCTTGTCGGGCGACGCGGCGATCTCGATCTCGGCCTCGAGCGGCGGCTGGCTCATCAGGCTGTCTCCGCCGCAGCCTTGATGCGCTCAAGCGTCGTGCTGATGCCTTCGCTGAGCGAAGCCTCGAAGGTCTCGGCGCCGCCCAGGCCCTTTTCAACACTGACGTCGGAGAACTTGGTGGTGCCGTTGGGCGTCGTGCGCGACTCCGTGAGTCGGGTGCCTGTTGGCGTGGGCTCCAGCTCGTACGTCCACACCGAACGGTTCTCGACGATCTTGAACGCAAGCTTCTTGTTGTGCTCGAAGGTGACGACCTTGGCGGTCGTCGGCCAGCGCAGCTTGCCCTGACCGTTGATGTTGAACGTTCGGGTGCCGTGTTTGACGCCGCGGCCCAGCACGATCTGTTTGCGTACCTGTGGACTCCACTCGGACATACGCCGGAGGTCGGACACGAGCGCCCATACCTTCTCAGGCGGAGCGGCGATCTCGACGCTTCCCTCGATCAGCTGCTTCAGGGCCATGGTGCTCCTCAGGTCGGTGGTTCAGGCCTGTCGCGGTGCCGCCGGGAGTGCGCGCATCGTGCGCGTGCGGGCGTTGAGCCACGTGACGAGCCAGTCTCCCACCTGCGGGTGGTTGAGGAGCGCAAAATGGTGAGCGCTCGGGAGGTATTCGAACCGCGCGCCTTCGACGATCGCACCCGTCCGGCCGACGCCGGTTGCCGACGAGAAGTGCACCAGCAGGTCACCGAGCACCGAGCTCAACGGGTGACCCTGCGAGGCGCCGAGAGTGGCGGCCACGAAGTGATACTCGGCGTGCGGGAGCGGCGCGGCTGCGATGCGGTCAAGCCCCCACTGTTCGGTGAGGTCCTGGCCTTCCCACTCGTCCTGGGTGATGTAGCCGTGGCGCAGGTCCACGATCCCGGCCGAGCGGCTCTCGAGGATTGAGCTGAAGGGTGCTGACTCGGGCCAGAACCGGAGCAAGCGCGATCCGAGGTGCGCAACCTTCTCGAGGTTGGCGCCAGCGTGGGGTGTGCCAAGGCAGACCACATCGCGTACGAGGTGCTGCCACGTCTGGCCTGACGCCGTGGCGTGGTTGGTGGCTGCGCGTACGACCAGGCCGCCCATCGAGTGGCCGACCAGGGTGATGCGGGTGACGGCGACCGGCCACGAAGCCACGAGCTGCTGGAGCAACGTGTCGAGGTGCTTGCCGTTCTCGGAGATGTGCAGGCCGGTGTTGTAGCGGAGCATGACCGGCGTGCCGTCGGTCTCCGCGGTGATGCGCTGGGCGTACGTCGTGCCCCACTTCTCAGCGGAGTTGCTCCACGACTCGTCGTTCTCGCACAGACCATGCAAGAAGACGACCGGATGGCTGGAGGCACCGCGGAACGCCTCGGCCAGCGGCCAACCCGTTGCGGGGATGTCCTCACCGTCGACGCGAATCGACATCGTGATGGCCTGCGGGTCATCGAGCATGCGAAGCTCATCGCCGATCAGTCCGTTGACGGCAGCCACGATGAGGCGTCCACGACGCGAGCTCTCGATAGGTCGGCCGACACCCTTGGTCGACAGCGCCCGGATCGAGCCGCTCGACAAACGCAGCAGACCGGAGATCGCGCCATAGACGCTGGTCACGGCCGCATCGTGCAGCGACTCGGGAACCTGGCTGCCGATGACTCGGGTGGCCCGGAATGCGCGCGACGTGACAGCCTGATGCAGGTCGCGAATCGTCCCGACGATCAGTCGATCGCCGTAGTCGAGCGCGAGTGCAGCGACGTCAGTCGTGCGTGCGGTGTCGGCGGGCATGACTCCATACTGCCGGTATTGCCACGCGAAGTGGCAATCCTGGCAGGGAGTTTCTGATCACGCCTTTTTGGCAGGAGCCTTCTTGGCAGCCTTCTTCGCCGGTGCCTTTTTGGCAGGCTTAGCAGCCGAGTCAGCCTCGTCGGCGGACTCGTCGTCGCTGTACGTGCCGTCAGCCATCAGACGCGAGAGCTCGACCGTCGTACCGGACTGGTCGCTGACCTGAGCCGACTCGACGAGCGATGCGAGGGCCTTGCCGCGCAGCACTTCGCTGACCATCTCGGGCACGTGGTTGTGCTCCATGATGTGCTGGATGTAGGCGCTGGGCTCCTCGCCCGACTGCTGGGCGCGACGCATGATGTGGGCCGAGAGCTCGGCGTCATCGATGCCGAACTCCTCGGTGGCGACGACCTGGTCGAGCACGAACTGAGCGATGAGCGCTTCGCGTACGCGCTTCTCGAGGTCGGCCTCGAACTCTTCCTTGGTTTGCTCTTCGTCGGCGAGGTACGTCTCGAACGGGATGCCTGCCATCTCGAGCTGCTGCTCGATCTGCTGGCGGCGCGAGTCGAGCTCCTCGGTGACGAGGTTCTCGGGCAGCGGGGCGTCGATCTTGCTGACGATCTCGTCAAGGATCAGGTCGCGGGCTTCGTTGGCCTGCTCCATGCGCTTGCCGCGGGTCACGCGATCGGTCAGATCGGTACGAAGCTCTTCGAGCGTGTCGAACTGCGACGCGGTCTGGGCGAAGTCGTCGTCGAGGTCAGGAAGCTGCTGCTCCTTGACGTCCTTGAGGACAACCGTGACGTCAGCGTCCTCGCCGACCATGTCGCCACCGGCGAGCTGGGTCGAGAACGTGTTGGTCTCGCCAGCCTTCAGCCCGATGATCGCCTCGTTGAGGCCGTCGAGCATCGTGGCCGAACCGATCGTGTAGGGCATGCCCTCAGCCTGGGCAGCCTCGATGGGCTTGCCGTTCTGCGCTGCCGACAGGTCGATCGTGACGAAGTCGCCGTCGGCGGCGGCACGCTCAACCTCGGCGAATGTCGCGAAACGCTTGCGCAGCTCTTCGAGCTGCTCGTCAACGTCATCGGCGGTCACAGCGGCATCGGCAACCGTGACGGCGATCTTGGAGACGTCGGGGAGGACGAGCTCGGGGCGGACGTCGAGCTCGGCGGTGATCTCGATCGGCTCGCCGTCGACGAACTTCGTCAGGTCGATGTCAGGCTGGCTGAGCGGCTGCGTCTTGGTGTCCTGGAGTGCCTGGCTGTACCAACCGGGCAGCGCGCTGTTGATGGCTTCGTCGAGGACGGCGGGGCGGCCCACACGCTGGTCGACGATCGTGTTGGGGATCTTGCCCTTGCGGAAGCCGGGGATCGTGATCTGCGACGCGATCGTCTTGTAAGCCGACTGGAGGCTGGGCTCGAACTCCTCGAACGGCACCTCGATGGTGAGCTTGACCCGTGTCGGGCTCAGGGACTCGGTGCTGCTTTTCACGTGCTGACTCCTGCGTATGTGGGATGTGGCGCTTGGGGG
>JAKFCR010000163.1:0-7726 GCA_036676545.1 Aeromicrobium sp.
AACCAGGCTCGCGAATCCTTCGATGTCGACGAGGTCGTGCGCGACGATCTCGACGCCGTCCAGGTACGGCAGCAGGTGCACAGGTATTCCGGGCTGCACTGTGCCGACCACGTGCTGTCCCATCGCGATCAGGCGGCGTGCGAGGTGCACACCATCTTGACCGCCGACACCCGTGACGAGGGCCGTCGTCGTCATCGTCCGACCGCGAGCGCCTCGACGTCGGCGTCGACCATGAGTCGCGCAAGGTCGGACGCATGCGTGGTGGCTTCCCACCCGAGGACGTCACGAGCCTTGCTCGGATCGGCGATCAATGCGTCGACCTCGGTTGGGCGCTCGTACCTGTCGTCATGCGTGACGTACTTCTCCCAGTCGAGACCCACATGCTCGAATGCGGTCCGGCAGAACTCGCGTACCGAGGTACCGACGCCGGTACCCAGGACGAAGCTCTCCGGATCGTCGTGCTGCAGCATGCGCCACATGCCGTCGACGTATTCCTTGGCGTAGCCCCAATCGCGTACGGCGTCGAGGTTGCCGAGCACCAGCTCGTCCTGAAGTCCTGCCGCAATGCGCGCCACGGCCATCGTGATCTTGCGGGTCACGAAAGTCTCGCCGCGGCGGGGCGACTCGTGGTTGAACAGGATGCCCGAGACGGCAAACATGTCGTACGCCTCGCGGTAGTTGACCGTGATCCAGTGGGCGTAGAGCTTCGCAGCACCGTACGGCGACCGCGGATAGAAGGCCGCGTGTTCACCCTGCGGCGGCGGAGTGGCACCGAACATCTCCGACGTCGACGCCTGGTAGAAGCGGCATTCGAGATCGGCCGACCGGATGGCCTCGAGGAGGCGAACCGTGCCAATGGCATCGGCCGATGCGGTGTACTCCGGCATCTCGAACGAGACCTTGACGTGACTCTGTGCCGCCAGGTTGTAGACCTCTTGCGGCTCGATGGTGCGAACCAGATTGACCAGGCTGACACCGTCGGTCATGTCCCCGTAGTGGAGGTGCAGACGCTTGCCGGCCTCGGGGTCGGCCTCGGAGATGGGGTCGATGCGGCCGCGGTTGAACGACGACGAGCGTCGGACCAGGCCATGCACCTCGTACCCCTTGCCGAGCAGCAGCTCAGCGAGGTACGAGCCGTCCTGACCGGTGATCCCGGTGATAAGAGCCCGCTTGGTCACGACAGACCTTCCATTTCAGCGATTCGAACTCCGACATCATGTCAGCCCGAAGTCCGACAGCTCCGGAACGGTCGGCAGTCCCGGAACAGTCGGAGTGATTGGAACACCCGGGAGGCCCGGCAGACCCGGAAGACTCGGGGGACCGGGTAGACCAGGAATACTGGGTGCACTCGGAACACCCGGGAGGCCCGGGACACTCGGTTCATCCGTCGGTCCATCCGGTCCGTCCGGTCCCTCCGGTCCGCCCGGTACGTCCGGCTCATCCGGCTCGCTCGGTTCATCCGGTCCATCCGGCGCTCGATCCAGCGGCGGATGCAACATGAGCTCTGCGAATCTCTGCTTGATCAGCGCGGCACCCGCGGGCGTCAAATGGGCGGCGTCGCTGTACAGCCCGACGTCTCCCTGCTCCGTACCGCACTCTCCCCCTGCGCAGAGGACATCTCGGACCTCGATCGGGTTCGCCCCGACAGCCGCCGCAGCGTTACGCATCGCGGCCAGGGTATGGCGTTGTTCGCGATCCATGTCGGCACGCGTCACGCGTCGTGCGCAGTCTTCACGGTCGCGCAACACCTCAACGAGTCGGCAATCCTTCGGACTCCAGGACGACCCGTCCGGGTCGCGCCATTGAGGAATCAGCTCAACCGGCGCAACCTGGTGGCCTTCGCCCTCGATCGCCTCGTAGGACCGCTCCAGACTCGCCTCCCAGGCGCTCGACTTGTCGTCTCCGTCCTCGTACACGCGACTCTTCGAGTCGACCAGGATGAAGTCATCCAGATCGGGGATCGACGAGCCAGATGCAACAATCACGGTCGACTTGGGCTGGGCTGCGAGCCACTTGATCGTGTCCTTGTATCGACCGCGACAATCGATGGCAAACGTCAGGCGCACCTTGGGGCGCGCGATGGCCAGGTCAGCGGCCTGGCACGAAGGGATCGTCGCGATGGTGATCTTGCGACCGACCTCCTCTGCAGCCTTCGCTGCCATGTCGGCGTACATCCCGCCGTTCGAGTCTCCGATGAGGATGAACGGCTTGTCATCGTCGGACGGGCCGAAGGTGCAGCTCGTCATGTCCCGCTGAGTGAGTGGGGTCGTTGACTGGCACAAGGTCTGTATGGGGTGCACCCCGCGCGACACGCTGGTGGCGTACGCCTCGACGGACGGGTTCCACCAGTGGTTAGAGGTCGCCACCATCAGCAGCAGACTTGCACCGACCACAGGCACACTGGTGACCAGCCACAGTCTCGGAGCCGACAGCTTCGCCCATCGACGGCGATGGCGGATCGGGTCTTCCACGTAGCGCAGGCTCAAATGCGCGAGAGCGAGAGCGATCAGTGCCGCGACCGTCGCGGTCAGAAAGTCTGAAACAAATACGATCAGCGGCCAGTGGAAGAGATACCACCCGTAAGAACGGTCGCCAAGCCAGACCATCGGGCCGGACGACAGGACCTTCTCCCCCGACGAGTTCGCGGCGTAACAGATCAGGGCGGACCCGACCACCGGCAGCAGCGCGATGTAGCCGGGGAAGACGGTCGGGTCGGTGATCACGATCAAGCTCACGACGAGGAGAGCGGCCCCGACCGCGGCGAGCCTTCGTGCACGCCGTTCCGCGACCAGAGCTGGCAGCAGCGCCACGAGGGCGCCGGCTCCGAACTCCCACGCTCGGGTGACGGGCGAGTAGAACGCCAAGGTCGGACCGACGCCCAACGGCAGGCTCCCGTACGTCAGAGCGACCGAGGCGGCGAACGAGAGCGCCGTGACGGCTGCCACGACGATCGCGAACGGGCGGATCCGGTCGGTCCCGCCTCGACGGCGTACCCACCACAGGACGGCCACCACCATGAGCGGGAAGGCAATGTAGAACTGTTCCTCGACCGCGAGCGACCACATGTGGAGCAGAGGGTTCTGAACTGCGCTGTCCGCGAAATAGCCCAGCGTCAGCACCGCCAAAACGATGTTCGCCAGCCATGCGACGCTGGCAATTCCGGTGACACCTGTGTCGCTCTGTACACCGACCGGGCTGGCGAACGGGACGCTGAGGACCAGCGTCAGCAGGATCGCCACACCCAGGGCAGGTGCAAGTCGGCGCACTCGCGCCGCCCAGAAGTCACTCAGGCTGAGGCGCATCGTGTCGGCAGATCTGGCGAGCACCAACCGGGTGATGACGAAGCCGGAGATCACGAAGAAGACATCGACGCCGATGAAGCCAGCACCGATGGGTGCTCCGGCGTGATAGAGCACGACCAAGAGGACGGCAACACCGCGCAGACCCTGAATGGAGCGGAGTCTCCGGGCCACGACTGATGGCGTGGTCATTACCCCCCTTGGTACGTCACAAACAGCTTGAGGTCTCCACTCCCGACCGGAATTCTTGCACGCCACGTCCAGCGATCTCGTGCCGACCTAGACTTGGTGGGTGAAGTTCCTCAACGACCTGCAACCCACGCACGACCTGACGTACAACGACGTATTCATGGTTCCGCGTCGGTCCGACGTGACGAGCCGTCTCGACGTTGACCTCACGACAAGCGATGGCACCGGTACGACCCTCCCTATCGTCGTGTCGAACATGACCGCGATCTCCGGTCGGCGCATGGCAGAGACCATTGCACGTCGCGGCGGAATTGCGATCATCCCCCAGGACATCCCACTCGACGTTGTGGCGACCACGGTCGCTCGCGTCAAGGCAGCCCACGTCGTCTATGACACGCCTGTCACGGTCGGCCCCACCACCACGGTCGGCGAGGCCATGAGTCTTCTGCCGAAGCGAGCGCATGGAGCCGCTGTCGTCGTCGAGGACGGCAAGGTCGTCGGCATCGTCACCGAGCGCGATGGAGCTGACATCGACCGGTTCGCGCAGGTCAGTGAAGTCATGACGGGCGATGTCACGACCTTCGACGCGGGCATCGATCCACGTACGTGCTTCAACGAGATGTCCGCTCGCCACATGGCCGTCGCGCCCGTGCTCGACGGCGGAGAGCTCGTCGGCGTGCTCACCCGCAAGGGTGCACTGCGCTCGACGATCTACGAGCCCGCCGTCGACGCCGAAGGAAAGCTCGTGGTCGGCGCGGCTGTCGGAATCAACGGTGACGTTGCGGCCAAGGCCGACGCGCTGCTTGCGCTCGGTATCGACGTGCTCGTCGTCGACACCGCACATGGCCATCAGTCGAAGATGCTCGAGGCCCTGCCGGTTGTCGCAGCGGCTCGCGACGCGTATGCGTCCAAGACGGGTCGGCGCGTCTCGATCGCGGCCGGCAACGTCGTGTCTGCAGACGGCGTCCGCGACCTCGTCGCCGCCGGTGCCGACATCGTCAAGGTAGGCGTGGGCCCGGGCGCCATGTGCACGACCCGCATGATGACCGGAGTCGGCCGGCCGCAGTTCTCAGCAGTGCTCGAATGCGCGGAGGCGGCTCGCGACGTCGGCGCACATGTCTGGGCAGATGGCGGCGTCCGCTACCCCCGCGATGTCGCGCTCGCTCTCGCTGCAGGTGCGGCCAGTGTGATGATCGGCTCGTGGTTCGCCGGAACCCTGGAGAGCCCCGGTGACCTCAAGTTCGGACCCGACGGTCGCGCCTACAAAGAGTCATTCGGAATGGCATCAGCACGAGCGGTGTCGAACCGTACGCGCGATGCCGCCGGATTCGAGCGGGCAAGGATGGCTCTGTTCGAAGAGGGCATCAGCTCGTCGCGGATGTTCCTCGACCCGGATCGCCCAGGCGTCGAGGACCTGCTCGACCAGATCATCGCCGGCATCCGCTCGAGCTTCACGTATGCCGGAGCACGCACGATCGCAGAGTTCAGCGATCGCGTCGTGGTTGGCCTGCAGAGCTCGGCCGGCTACGAAGAGGGGCGTCCACTGCACGCGAGCTGGTCGTAGCCGATCAGAGCGGTTTGCGGACGAACACGTGGATCGTCGGTGAGAGCCGGCGAGGGATGAACCTCACGAGCACGTCGACCACTCGCCACACGAACATGTTGCGGCCGAAGTAGGCGGGTTCACCGGTGTGGCCGTAGACGATGACCTCTTGGCCCGGGAAGGCCCGGCGAAGCTGCTTGCGGGTGTTCATCGCGTAGCGAGTCGGGAAGACGTCCTCGACCTTGCGCTTGGGCTGGACGACCTTGAGCACCTTGGTGTGCAAGCTGTTGGGAACGGCTCGGGCAGCAATGCCGATGAAGCCCCACTTGTTGGGTGTGCGCGCCGCGAACCAGCCGCCCGGTCGCAGCACCCGCATGATCTCTGCGGAGACCTGCTCGACGTCTGCGTGATCGACGTGCTCGAGAACGTAGTCCGCGACGACGACATCGAAGGTGCCGTCCTTGAACGGAATCGGCTCGCCGACGCCGACGACCTTGGCCTCGTCGAGCGACGGATTGGTGAGCACCGCGTCATCAACGTCGATGCCGGCCACGAAGGCCACCCGGCCCTGGAACCAGCGCAGACGGCGCGCCATGGGCGCGACGGGTTCGACAGTCCAATAACCGCGGCCCGCGCCGAAGTCGAGCACGCTGCTCGTCTCGTCGAGAAGCGCATTGATGCGCGTGTAGAACTCGACCTGTCCGTCGATGTGCGAATAGCCGCCGACAGCCGCCTCGGGGTAGAGCCGTGCGATGTTGCTGTCGGGAGTGAAGTCATCCGACATCGCTCGGCGCCACCTCTCTGTTGGTGCCGAATCAGTCCGGCGCGGCGTACGTTACCCGACTTCAGCCAGCAAGTCCGCGCATCACGATCGCGAGGCCGCGGTCGAATGAGGCGTCGAGGTCTGGATCGGCCTCAAGCACGCCGACCGCACTGGCGAGCCGGTGATCCTGGGTGGCCTGCGTGTGGCCGAACACGTACAGGAGCAGGGTGCGAGCGCCATCGCGATCGCCGAGCACTTCAGCGAGATCGGACTCAATGGACGACGCCCCGAGCCGGAAAGCTGAGGCCGTGGCCACCACGTCCGCACCGTCTCGGATCGCCAGCATCGCGTCGCGCAGTCCGTGGCACACCGCAAGAGCGCGTTTGTCGCGCGGGCCGTCCTCAGGCGGACGTACGTCAGCGACAATCCGATCTGCCATCAAGGCGAGCAGCGTCTGCTTGTTCGGCACGTGGTGATAAAGCGCGCTCGGTTGAACACCGAGGGCGGACGCCACACGGCGCATCGAGCAAAACTCGAGTCCGTGGGTGTCGAGCACAGCCAGGGCGCCGGTGACCACGTCGTCGAGGCTGTTGCTCATACGTGCAGCCTATCCACTAACCTGAACAGCGTTCACCTGTCACTGGTCAGGTACGCATCGAGACAGGCAGATACTTCATGACCCAGCCCGTTCCCACGTCGACACGGCGTACGTCGAGCACCACCGACCTTGCCCTGATCGCCACGTTCGCAGCGCTGATCGCCGTGTGCGCGATCCTTCCGTCGTTCAGCGTCACCGGCGTCGGGGTGCCCTTCACGCTCCAGATGTTCGGCATCTTCCTTGCTGCCGCCGTGCTCGGCGCCAAGCGCGGCGCGCTCGCCGTGCTGCTCTACCTGGCCGTCGGCACCGCCGGTGTCCCGATCTTCTCCGAAGGCAGCGGCGGCCCGTCCGTATGGGTCGGCGTCACCGCCGGTTATCTCATCGCCTTCCCGATCGCCGCGTTCATCGTCGGTCTGATCGCAAGCCGAGTCGCCCGAGCCAACCCCGCCGCGTTCACGATCGTCGTCTCCATCGCTGCCGCGATCGTCACGGTCGCCGTCGTCGGCGCCATCGGAACGCTCGGTATGTCGATCAAGCTCGACGTCAGCCTCAAGGTCGCCTGGGGCTACGCGACGCCGTTCTTCGTCGCCGACATCATCAAGGGTGCCATCGCCGCCATTGTTGCAGCCGCTGTGCACCGCGCATTCCCCCAGCTCGTAGCCAAGCGCTGACCGTGATCCAGCTCGCCGAGGTCGCCGTATCCGTATCCACGGGTGACGGCGACCTCGCGCTTCTCCACCCAACGACAGTTGAGCTGGCCGAGCACCGCATCGCCCTGATCGGCAGTAACGGCTCCGGCAAGTCGACGTTCGCGCGACTGCTCAACGGACTGATCGAACCGACCGCAGGACGCGTCACGGTCAACGGGCTCGACACCACGAAGGATGGTGCGGCCGTACGTCGGCAGGTCGGCTTCGTGTTCACCGATCCCAATGCCCAGCTCGTGATGCCCACGTGCGTCGAGGACATCGCACTGTCGCTGCGTCGGACGATCAAGGACAAGGGTGACCGGACAAAGCGGGCCCGCGAGATCCTTGCCGAGCTGGGGCTCGCCGATCGCGCTGACACGACGGTGCACGCCCTGTCAGGCGGCGAGAAGCAGATGCTGGCCCTCGCCGGGGTTCTCGCCACGGATCCAGAGATTCTCGTCGCCGATGAACCAACGACGCTGCTTGACCTGCGCAACACCACGCTCATCTCCGACCGACTGTTCGCACTGCGTCAACAACTGATCCTCGTCACCCACGACCTAGATCTCGCGCTGCGGTGTGAGCGGACCCTCGTGATCGACGATGCCCGAGTCGCCTTCGACGGCCCATCCGAGGAAGCCGTGG
>JAKFCR010000164.1:0-6583 GCA_036676545.1 Aeromicrobium sp.
CGTCGCCGACGGTGCGACTGGTTGGCAGCGCTTGCTACGAGTAATCCTGCCTGTGATGGGCCCAGCATTCGCTGTCGCGACTTCCTATCGCTCATTGGACGCATTCCGCGCGATCGACGGCCCGTTGCTGGTAGACGATCCTGGCGCCGACATTCGTACGGCCCCACAGGTCATCTGGGACACGACGTTCTCATCGTTCGAGCTCGGGCTTGGCGCCGCGATGTCGATGGTGCTGCTCGCCATCGCAGCATTGTTGGGCGTGCTGCTGGTGCAGCTGTTCCGCGTGAGGAGGGTCGTATGAGCACCGTTGCCTACGTCCCGTCCGTGCGGTCGCGCCTGTGGGCCTCCGGCACCTCGTTCGCGCTCGGTTTCGCCCTCGCCAACTACGGCATCCTCATGGTGGTTCGCCCTGATCAGTGGCTGTGGCTCGCAGCCGCCGCCGTGCTGATGCTCACGGGTGCTGCGGGCATCCTGTTCGCCGACACCAATCGGTCGGTCTCGTTCTGGGCCGTACTCGGTCTCGAAGTGTTCCTGATGTTCACGCTGTTGCCACTGCTGTGGACCTTCACCGTCGCCACGACACCGGCGGACGTGACTGCCAGATCGCTGTGGCCGAACGAGGTCTCGTGGCAGACGTTCAGCGACGTCCTCGGCTCGGGCAGCATGAGGCGGGCAGCGCTCACCTCGGCGTTGGTTTCTGGTGTCGCGACCCTGGTCTCGATCCCGTTGGCGATCGCAGCGGCGTACGCGTTGGTGCGACTCAAGGTCAAGGGTGGCCGTGTCGCATACGCGCTCGTCGTCGCCGTGCTGCTGATCCCGCTCGTTGCGCTCGCCGGCCCGATCGCCGACCAGGTGATCGCCCTGGATCGCTTCGGATCTCGCCTCTCGCTCATCCCGCCAGCGCTGTTGATCACCCTGCCGCTCTCCATCTGGCTGTTCGTCACCCTGTTCAAGCGCGCCCCATGGTCGCTGGGCGAAGCCGTACGCGCCGACGGCGCTACGCGTCGTCAGTGGTTCACCCGCTTCGTCGTGCCAGTCTTCGGCCCTGGCATCCTGTTGATCGCGCTTCTGGTCTTCGTCGTCGGCTCCCAGGACTACGTACTCGGCGCGGCCCTGTCGACGACGGACGCGCCGCTGCCGGCCTCATTGCTGATGGCCCGCGGCGACCTAGACACCACCTCATCCGCGACGATTGCCGCCGCCGGACTGCTCTGGGCTGCGTTGCCGGTCATCTTGCTTCTCGTGGCACCCCGCAGGATCCACCAACTTCTGGGAAGGTCATACCGATGACGTCGATCGAGCTCCGCAACCTGACAGTGGCTGGCACTGGTGTCCGCCCACTGCTGGACGACGTCAGCATCACGGTCCCGTCTGGCTCGACGTTGGCGATCATCGGACCCTCGGGTGCTGGCAAGAGTCTGCTGCTGCGCGTCTTGGTAGGTCTCGAGGATCAGACCTTCGGCGAGATCCTGTTGGACGGCGTCGACGTCACCAAGTCCAACGCGCGCACGCGCGACCTGTCGATGGTGTTCCAGGACTATTCGCTCCACCCGCAGCTCGACGCATTCGACAACCTCGCGTTCTCGTCGACGCTGAGGCGCGAGAAGGCGGCGAAGAAGTTCCGCCGTGGCAGCCTGGACAAGGTCGCCATCTCCGATCGGGTCAACTCGGTCAGCGAATTCCTTGCCCTGACTGACCTGCTGGAGCTCAAGCCAGCCGATCTCGACGAGGCGCAGCGCCAGCGGGTTGCACTCGGCCGTGCCCTCGTACGCGATGCCGTCGCGTACCTGTTCGATGACCCGTTCTCCAAGCAGGCACCGCGCGCTCGCCCGCACGTTCGATCCGTGACCGCGCAATGGCAGACCGAGGCAGGTCGTACGTCGATCTTCACGACCTCCGACATCGCTGAGGCGCTCACTCTTGCCGATCGAGTCGCCGTGCTGCACCAGGGGTTCGTCCACCAGGTCGGCACTCCGCGCGAGCTCTACGAAGCGCCCAAGGACATGTTCGTCGCCGGATTCCTCGGCTCGCCGCCGATGAACCTCGTACCGGCCAAGCCGACCGGCAGTCAGCTCGTCATGCCACTGGCGACGATGTACCTCGATGACGAGCTGGCCAAGCGCATTGGCGATCGCGACCTCGTCGTGGTGGGCATTCGACCGGAGGACTGCCAGGAGTCGTCGAGCCCGCTGGCCGCAACCGTGACAGACAAGGTCGAGTTCACGACCCGTATCGACGACGTCGAGTGGCAGGGCAGCACCCAGCTCGCCTACCTCGGCTACGAGACCGATCCAGAGGTTGAGGCGCGGCTCAGCGAGGTCGAGGACCTGTTGGACTTTGACCTGTTCCAGAGCTTCGTGGTCGCCGAGCTTGCGGCGGAGAGCACGTTGAAGGCCGGGATGTCGATCCGCGTCGTGATCCCGCGATCCAAGATCAACGTGTTCGATCCCGAGACGGGCGAAAACCTCTCCCTCCCTCAAGACTGAGCATGGATCGCCGACTCTCTCTTCATGTGTGGGTCCCGGCGGGACTCCTCGGTGTGGTGTTCGGAGTCGCCTACTCCGTGATCTCGCTGGCCCGGTTCGAGCGGTTCGCGCTCTCGTCGTGGGACAACGCCATCTTTGAGCAGGCGGTGCGGGGGTACGCGCATCTTGGTGCGCCGACGATCGACGTACGCGGTGCGGGGTTCAACCAGCTCGGTGACCACTTCTCGCCGATTCTCGTGCTGATTGCACCGTTCTACCGGCTGTTCCCGTCAGCGCAGACGATCCTGATCGCGCAAGCGGTCTTGCTGGCGATCTCGGTCGCGATCATCGTGGCGCTGGCCATCCGCCAGCTCGGCCTAGTCATCGGAGTTGCGATCGGCGTCGCGTACGGCGCATCGTTCGGTCTGCTTGCCGCCGTCGAGGTCGACTTCCACGAGGTCGCGTTCGCGGCACCGCTCCTAGCGCTGGCGGGAGCTGCGTACGTCGAGCGGCGCTTCGGCGCTGTCGTGCTCTGGGCGTTGCCGCTCATGCTGGTCAAGGAGGAGTTCGGGCTCACGGTCGCCGTGATCGGAGGCGTGCTGTGGCTGGCAGGTGAACACCGCCGCGGCGCAGCCCTCGGCGCTGTCGGTCTCGTCGCTGCGGTGTTGATCGTGTTCGTGCTGATGCCCTCAATCGCACCCGACGGCTCCTACACGCACGCTGGCTCGCTGGGCGGCGAACGCGGCATCCTCCCAACGCTGTTCGATGAGGTCGACCGCAAGGTTGCAACCGTTGTGCTGACGGTTGCCATCACGGGTCTTGCCGCCCTGTTCTCGCCGTGGCTGCTCCTGGTGCTACCAACGTTCGCGTGGCGGTTCGCCGGAGACAACGCGTACTACTGGGGCACGGAGTGGCACTACTCGCTCGTGCTGATGCCGATCGTGTTCGTCGCGATGATCGACGGGATGAAGCGCTGGCCGCAGCTGCGCTGGGCGACCCTCCCGGCGTTGGTGGTCACCGGATTCATGCTGGTCAACTCGCCATTGGTCGCCCTGTTCGACTCCGAGACGTACGCCGAGTCACCGCGTGCCGAGGACGCTCGTGAGGTGCTGTCACTCATACCCAAGGGCAGTTCCGTCGAGACCGACATCGGGTTGATGACCCATCTGACAACGGACAACACGGTCTATTGGCTCGGCACTCCCGGCAACCCGCCACCCGAGTACGTTCTGTTCGACGTCGAGTCGAACATCGGTTCACCCTCCGACGCGGTCACGTACGCGCAGGACAAATTTGGCGGGACCTACGAGCTGCTGTTCGGCGAGGGTGGCTACCTCCTAGCCCATCGGCTCTAGAGCTTCGTAGCCTGTAGCGGCTTCAGCACGTCTTCGGCGAAGCGCCGGATGCCGTCGACCTTCTGCTCAATGCTGCACTCGAGGCCGTGGTAGTAGGCCCACGGCATGGTCCACACATCGGTCACCCCGACCTCCTCGGCGGCAGCGAACTGCTCGGGGAGGAACGCATCGGTGAGCGCCGTGATGAATCGGAAGTCGCCGTCGCGTCCGAGCTCGTCGCGGATCTCCGACAACCGGCGGGCGTGCTTGCCTGCCTCCTCGGTCGAGTACAGGTCGCCGATCCAGCCGTCGTGGCGGGCGGCACGACGCATCCCGGCCTCGGACAGACCTCCGACGTAGATCGGGATCCGTGCGGTCGGCGTCGGTTCCATCACCAGGCGCGGCGTCGGATAGAAGTCACCTTCGAACGAGTTCCATCCGGGGGACCACAGTTCGGCGAGCAGGTCCAGCGCCTCGTCGGTGCGCTTGCCGCGGGTGCTGAAGTCCTGGCCCATCAGCTCGAACTCCTCGCGGCACCAGCCGACGCCCACTCCGAAGGCGACCCGGTTGCCCGACAGCGCCGCGGCCGTGCCGACCGCCTTCGCGACCTGGTGCGGGCTGCGCAGCGCGGCGACGTACACCGAGGTGTAGAAGTGGATGTCGGTGGTGACCGCAGCCATCGCGCCTGCCAGCACCCACGGGTCCGGCCAGTCAGCGGAGTGCTCCCAGCGTCGCTTGCCGTCCGGCGTGTACGGGTAGGGCGTCGTGAGCGTCTCCAGGTCGACCACGTGGTCGGGGATCGAGATCGCGTCGTACCCGCACTCGTCGGCGACGCGGGCAAGGGTCAACAGCTCGCCGACGGGCTGAAAGGCGACCGTGATGGAGAAGTGCATGGCTCGACCCTAGAGCGACAGGTACATGACGTGGAGGCCGACCAGACCGTGCTCGCGGTGGTCGAACGCCTCGGGCACCGTTCCGATGATCTGGAAGCCGAGGTCCTCCCACAACGCGACAGCCGCGGTGTTGGTCTCGACGACCGCGTTGAACTGAATCGCGCGATAGCCCTCAGCGCGAGCCCACTCGACTACGTGCACACCGAGCTCGCGCCCGACGCCCTTGCCGCGAGCAGCCGGATCGACCATGAAGCTGGCAGTTGCGACGTGTGCGCCGCGGCCGGGCCGGTTGGGCCCCATCTTGGCTGCCCCGAGCACTACGTCGCCCTCGACGGCGACGACCGTACGCCCGGGAGGCGACTCCATCCAGAGCGCCTTGGCGGTGTCGCTCGTCAGATCCTCCGGGTACGCGTACGTCTGGCCGTCCTTGACGATGGCGTCGAAGAACGGCCAGATCTGCGACCAGTCAGCGTCGGTCGCAGCGCGGAGAATCAAGACGGTGCCCGATCAAGGATGGGTCATGGACATGACGTCGAGTGCCTTGTCCAAGTCTGCCTCGCTGATGTCACCGCGCTCGACAAAGCCCATCTCGATGACGACCTGACGAATCGTCTTCTTCTCCTTGACCGACTGCTTGGCCACCTTGGCAGCGTTCTCATAGCCGATGAAGCGGTTGAGCGGCGTGACGACCGACGGCGACGACTCAGCGAGCTCGAGGCAGCGCTCTTCGTTGGCAGTGATGCCGTCGATGCAGCGGTCCGCGAGCACCTTCGAGGAGTTGCCGAGCAGGCGCATCGACTCGAGCAGGTTGCGGCCAATGACGGGCAGCATCACGTTGAGCTCGAACGCACCCGAGGCGCCGGCGGTGGCGATCGTGGCGTCATTGCCGATGACCTGGGCGCACACCATCAGGGTTGCCTCGGGCAGGACAGGGTTGACCTTGCCGGGCATGATGCTCGAGCCGGGCTGCAGGTCGGGGAGGTTGATCTCGCCGAGTCCCGTACGCGGACCTGAACCCATCCAGCGGAGGTCGTTGCAGATCTTGGTCAGGCTGACGGCGATCGTACGAAGCTGGCCCGACATCTCGACGAGACCGTCGCGGGCGCCTTGTGCCTCGAAATGGTCAACCGCTTCGGTGACCGGAAGGCCGGTGCCTTCGGCGAGCAGCTCGATGACGCGCTGCGGGAAGCCGATCGGTGTGTTGATGCCGGTGCCGACGGCAGTGCCGCCGAGCGGGACCTCAGCCGCACGGGGGAGCGATGCCTCGATGCGCTCGATCCCGCGGCGTACCTGCATGGCGTAGCCGGCGAACTCCTGGCCAAGGGTGACCGGCGTGGCGTCCATGAGGTGGGTGCGGCCCGACTTCACGACCTGGGCGTACTCCTTGGCCTTGCGCTCCAGGGACTGAGCCAGGTGGTCGAGGGCAGGGATCAGCTCGTTGGTGGCCGACGCGGTGGCGGCGACGTGGATCGATGTCGGGAAGACGTCGTTCGACGATTGCGACGCGTTGACGTGGTCGTTGGGGTGCACGGGCTGGCCGAGCTTGCTCGTGGCGAGGTTGGCGAGCACTTCGTTGGTGTTCATGTTGCTCGAGGTGCCGGAGCCGGTCTGGAACACGTCGATGGGGAACTGCGCATCGTGCTGTCCGGTGGCGACCTCGTCTGCGGCGGCGACGATCGCGTCAGCCATGTCCTGCTCGAGGATGCCGAGCTCGGCATTGGCCTTGGCACAGGCGGCCTTGATCTGAGCCAGCGCGCGGATCTGCGCGGACTCGATCGGGGTGCCGGAGATCGGGAAGTTCTCGATGGCGCGCTGGGTCTGGGCGCTCCACAAGGCGTCAACAGGCACCTTGACCTCGCCCATGGTGTCGTGCTCGATGCGGTATTCGGTC
>JAKFCR010000165.1:0-5389 GCA_036676545.1 Aeromicrobium sp.
GAGCTCAACGTCAGCAAGGTCTCCGGATCGTCGTTGACCTCGCAGGGCTTCAACCAGGCGATCGAACAGATCAAGGCTGATGCCACCGCCTGACGCCTGGCAGTTCGAGGCGATCGGCACGGCTTGGCAGATCGACACCGCGACACCTCTCGAGGACGCAGTGCAGTCCGACGTGCTGGGTCGCATCAAACGCTTCGACAAGACCTGGTCCCGGTTTCGTGACGACTCGCTCATCAGCGACATCGCTCGAGGGGCCGGGGTCTGGGAGCTCCCGGACGAAGCCGACCACCTCCTGTCGTTCTACGACGACCTCTTCGAGCTGACCGGAGGCGCGGTCAATCCGCTGATCGGCCGAACGCTCGCCGATCTCGGGTATGACGCTGACTACTCGCTGACACCGTCGGCGCGGGTCGCCGACGTACCTGACTGGTCGTCGGTGAAGCGGAAGGGCTCCGTCATCACGACGACCGATCCGCTCGTGATCGACGTGGGAGCCGCTGGCAAGGGACTGCTGGTCGACCTGGTTTCCTCGATCCTGCGGGAGCGCACCAATCAGTTCACGGTCGATGCAAGTGGCGACATGTACCACGGCGGGACCACGCCGATCCGAGTCGCGCTGGAACACCCAGCCGATCCCACACGGGCGATAGGTGTCGTCGAGCTCGAGCCCGAGGACGCGTTGTGCGGGTCCGCCACCAACCGACGCACGTGGGGCGATGGCCTGCACCACGTGCTGGACGGCCGTACGGGCAAGCCGACGTCTGACGTGGTCGCGACCTGGGTCGTCGTGCCCCAGTCATGCATGTTGGCCGATGGCATCGCGACCGCGCTGTTCCTTGCCGAACCCGACCAGCTCATGCCACGTTTCAACTACGAGTTCGTACGCATGCACGCCGACGGCCGCATCGAGTGGTCGCCGGAGTTCCCCGGAGAGGTGTTCGCATGATCGCCAAAGTCAGAGACCTGCTGGATCGTCAGCTCGGGCGAGTGACGATGTACCGCCTCGTGACGATCGTGCTCAGCGTGCTCGCGGCGATCTACATCCTGTTCTCGGCAACGGGGGTGATCGACGGCGTCTCGGTCAAGCACGAGCTCCTCTCGCTCGCCGTGCTGCTGGTGGTCTCGTACGGGTCCAACCGCATTTTCGCTCTCGTCTGGCGGATCAAGCCGCACAGCGAGTCCTCGATCATCACTGGCCTGCTGCTGTTCTTTCTGTTCGTGCCGATGCTCTTCACCGACCTCGACAGCTACCTGTGGCTGGCCGCCGCGGCTGCACTCGCCAATCTCTCGAAGTACGTGCTCGCGTGGCGCGGCCGGCACATCTTCAACCCGGCTGCTGCGGGTGCATTCCTCGTCTACGCGGCTCAGCAGATAGCGGGCCGGGACTTCGGTACGACGGCGATCTGGCAGTCGGCTGCAAGCGACAAGATGTTGCCGTTCGTGGTGGTTGGCGCGTTCCTGGTCCTGTGGCGTACGCGGCGCATCGACGTCGGACTGCTGTTCATCGTGCTGGCTGCTGTGTTGACAGTTCTCGCACTCAACGACCGCACCCCCGGACTCGGGAACGCGATCGAGTCAACCTTCAAGTCGTACCCGGTCATCTTCCTGGCCGGCTTCATGCTGAGTGAGCCGCTCACCCTGCCACCGCGTCGCAAGCAGCAGCTCGTGGTCGCAGCCGTCGTGGCTCTGGTGTTCGCGTACCCGAGCTACATCACACTGCTCACCGACACCCCACCAGACCTGGGCTGGTTCATGGGTCAGCCGCAGGAGCTCGCCCTGCTCGTCGGCAACCTGGTCGCCTTCGCGTTCTCCCGTCGTCGCGGTGTCGCCCTCGACCTCGTTGCGAAGCGCCAACTGACCCCTGAGACGCATGAGTTCACGTTCAAGCCGAGGCGGCCCGTGGCGTTCCAGCCCGGCCAGTTCGCGGAGCTGACCCTGCCGCACAAGGGTTCTGACGGCCGAGGGATGCGACGCTCGTTCAGTATCTCCTCGCCCCCGGACGCCGACGGCAACGTGACCTTTGCGCTGCGGGTGCCCGAGAAGTCCTCAAGCTTCAAACGCGCGATGGTCGGCCTCCAGCCGGGTGCCCGGATCCACGCCACCGGAGTCGGCGGCGACTTCGTGCTTCCGAAGGATCCGTCAGTTCCTGTGGTCCTGATTGCTGGCGGCATCGGCATCACGCCTTTCATCAGCCAGCTGCTTCACGAGCCGAAGCGTGATGCGGTGCTCGTCTACGGCGTCACGTCACCGGAGGAGATCCCGTACGCCGACGTTCTCGCGGGCTTCAGGGTCGTGATCGTGTCACCGGTTGCCCCGGACCATCTGCCGACCCTGTGGCGGCATGTCGAGGCCCCTTTCGTCTCGGTCGACCTCGTCGCCACGGCGGTGCCGGATCTGGATCAGCGGCTCGCGTACATCTCGGGGCCGCCCGCCATGGTCAACGCCGTACGAGCGGGTCTGGTCAAACGCTGCAAGCGCGTGAAGACGGACTACTTCACCGGCTACTGACAGAAGAGCCCCGCACCGGTTGGGTGCGGGGCTCTTCTTTTGGATGTGTCAGGCGTTGGCGCGCTTGCGTGCTGCGAACGCGATACCCGAGGCGGTGACGACTCCGCCGCCGACGAGCAGCCAGGTGAGGTCCATGCCGCCGTTGTTGTTGTCTGCGACGAGCTCGACTTCGGCCGGGCCGGCGACGAAGAGGTTCTCGTTGCGGTCGATCGAGTCGGGCGAACCCTTGGCGCTGACGACCTTCTTGGCTTCCTTCTTGGTCTTGGCGTCCTTGACGACCGGCGCTGAGGCGTCGGTGCCACCGTTGGGCTGCGCCTGGGGAAGCGGTGCCTTGTCCTGCGGGGGCTTCGGCTGGGGAAGCGGTGCCTTGTCCTGCGGGGGCTTCGGCTGAGGAAGTGGCGCCTTGTCCTGCGGAGGCTGCTCCGGATCTCCATCGTTGGGCGGGAGGACGATGTCGAACCCATCGGCCATGGCGGCTGCGGGAGCGGCCGTGATGCCTACGAGGACCAGCGGTGCTGCGATGACGAGGTTGCGGATGGTGCGGTTCATGACTTCTCCTGTGGGTTTTGGTGGGTGTTCTTCAGTTGGTCTGTGGTGTTGCTTGTAGGTAGGAGCCACAGACCCCACAGGTCCTTACAACTTTTCTGGCGATCTTTTTTCTGACCCATTTGGGCGGTGTGGTGGGATGAACGGGTGAGCCAGCTGCGTAGACCCCCATCCGTGACGATGGCCTGCGTATTTGTGGGATTGACCAGCCTGATCGTGTTCGGCAGCGTCACCTCTGCACTTTCCAACTGGGGTTCGATCGAGCTGCAGGAAGCCGTGCGGGACGCACTGGACGATCCGGCGCTCGATGGCGTTGACCTGACAGTTCCCCAGGTCGTCGAGTGGCTTCGCCGTGCGGCGTACGCGGTGGTGGCGCTGGCCATCGCGGGCGTGGTGTTCGCCGTGTTCACGGCTCGCGGTCACCGAAGTTCGCGCGTGAGCCTGACCGTGATGTGTGGGCTCGCGTTCGTGGGCTTCATCGGCATTGGTGGGCTGGCCGGAATGCTGCCTGCCGTGCTGGCGGTCGTCTGCGCGATGCAGCTGTGGTCGCCCGAGTCGCGGGCGTGGTTCGATGCGAAGAACGGGATTGCGCGCCCCGTGGTTCCGCCGGCGCCTGTCGCTGGTCCTGGCCCTGGCCCTGACGCTGCTCCGCCGCTCCCCAAGCCCGTACGGATCGCCGGTCTCGTGGCGCTGATCGCCTCGTGGCTGGTGCTGATGTTCTCTGCCTATTACGCGCTGATCTACGTGACGGCGCGCAGCTCGTACGTCGACTCCCTCTCGAAGGGGTCGACCAAGAAGATGCTCGACGAATACGGGATAGCACCGGCGGACTTCGTCACCTGGATGTTCATCTTCTTCGTCGTGTGCGGGGTCCTCGCACTCCTGGCGTGCACGGCCGCAGCGTTGATGCTGCGCGGTGTCGCGCATGCGCGTACGGCAACGATGGTGCTCGCCGCAGTGTCGGTTCCGCTGTCGTTCTTCTTCGTCGGAGTGGGCTGGCCTTGGACCGCCGCGGCCGTGTTCGTACTGGTCCAGCTGCGCCGCAAGCAGCCCGTCCGCGCATAGCGCAACAGACGGATTTCATTGCACTGGCACCCCACCGATAAACTGAAGGCATGGCCCAGAGCTCCCCGTCCCAGCGTCCGCACGTAGTCGTAGTCGGAGGCGGATTCGGTGGCATTGCCGCGGTCCGCAAGCTCAAACGAGCCGACGTTGACGTCACTCTGATCGACCGTCATACCTACAACACGTTCCAGCCTTTGCTCTACCAAGTTGCGACGGCCAGCCTCAACCCCGGCGACGTCACCTGGTTCCTGCGCGCGATCCGCGCCAAGCAGAAGAACGTCCGTTTCATGAAGGGCACCGTCCTCACGATGGACCACGTCAACAAGACGCTGGGCCTCGAGAGTGGGCTCACCGTCTCGTACGACCACCTGATCATCGCCGCGGGCGTCACGACCAATTTCTTCGGCGTTCCCGGTGCCGAGGAGTTCGCGATGCCGCTCTACAAGCGCTCGCAGGCGCTGGCTGTCCGCGACCGTATGTTCGCCGCGCTCGAGAACGCCGTGATCAACCGCACCGAAGAGGACCTCCGCATCATCGTGGTCGGCGGCGGCGCGACCGGCGTCGAGACTGCTGGAGCATTTGCCGAGCTGCGCAACAACGACATGCCGACGACCTATCCCGAGCTCGACCCCAAGAAGATGCACATCACGCTGATCGAGATGGGTCCGCACGTGCTCGGCCCGTTCCACCCAAACCTGCGCGAGTACGCCCGCAAGGCTCTGGAGAAGCGTGACGTCGACCTGCGTCTTGAGACCACGGTCAAGGAAGTGACTGCCGACGGTGTCGTGATCGCGAAGGGCGACAAGGAGGAATTCCTCCAGGCCGGCATCGTCGTGTGGGCAAGTGGCGTCACAGCGCACAGCACGCTCAAGGACTGGCACCTTCCGCAGGGTCGCGGCGGTCGCATCGTGACCGGTGCCGACTGGGATGTCGAGGGCCTCAAGGATGTCTACGCGATCGGTGACGTCGCGATCAGCCCTGATCCGTTGCCGCAGCTGGCCCAGCCGGCGATCCAGGCCGGCAAGCACGTTGCCAAGCTGATTGACCGCGCCCAGGACGGCAAGGACATGAAGGCGTTCAGGTACAAGGACAAGGGCACGATGGCCACGATCGGTCGCGCCTCGGCGATCGCCCAGATCAAGGGCCTGCCGCGCCTCAAGGGCTTCCCGGCATGGTTCATCTGGGTGGCACTCCACGTCGCGACACTGCTCGGCAACCGCAACCGCTTCGCCACGATGATCAACCTGACGGCCAAGTACCTCGCCTGGGG
>JAKFCR010000166.1:0-4150 GCA_036676545.1 Aeromicrobium sp.
GAGATTCCTGGTTCTGTCGTAGTCGAACGCAATCATCTGGAATGGCGTCTGCATCCCGAGTCAGGCGCGAGCCTGCCGTTCGCGCAGGCTGGTCAGGAGTGGATCGTGGTTTGCACTGAGGGCTACACCTCATCGCTGGCGGCCTCAGCGCTGACCTCGCTGGGTCTTCCGGCGAGTGACATCGCAGGCGGCATCCATGCCTGGCGCGACGCCGGGCTGCCCGTTGTGGCTGGTCCGACACCTGTTGAGCAGGTCGTCGGCGGGGCGACTCGGGAATGAGATGAGCGCCGATTCGCGTTGCCGTATAAGCGGACTCCGGCAAGACTGTCCCGAGTTCGTTTCACCTGATTGCCTACCAACGCCCCTGCCCACACTGTGCGCCACGCGGAGGACCGCATGATCGAATACCGCTCCATCAGCAAGACGTTCGCTGACGGGACGGAAGCGGTGAGCGACTTCAGTCTCGTTCTCCCTTCGCGGACCACGACGGTGTTCGTCGGATCGTCCGGGTGTGGCAAGACGACGCTCCTCCGCATGGTCAACCGGATGGTGGAGCCGTCCGCCGGCCAGGTGCTGATCGACGACGTCGACATCGCGACCCGCAACCGCGTCCAGCTGCGCCGAAGCATCGGCTACGTCATGCAGCACGCGGGCTTGCTGCCGCACCGCAAGGTCATCGACAACGTCGGCGCCGTGCTGCGTCTAAACGGTGTCGACAAGAAGGAAGCACGCGAGCGTTCGTACGCCGTGCTCGAAACCGTCGGCCTCGACGCCTCGGTCGCGACGAAGTACCCGGCTCAGCTCTCCGGTGGTCAGCAGCAGCGCGTGGGCGTTGCCCGAGGTCTCGTGACCGACCCCAACATTCTGCTGATGGACGAGCCGTTCGGTGCCGTCGATCCGATTGTCCGCGACGAGCTTCAGCAGGAGCTCCTGCGGCTCCAGCGTGAGCTCGACAAGACGATCGTGTTCGTCACGCACGACATCGATGAAGCCTTCCTGCTCGGCGACCAGGTCGTCATCCTCAAGCAGGGTGGTCACATTGCTCAGGTTGGTTCGCCGGCCGACATCCTGGCCGCGCCAGCCAACGACTTTGTACGAAGCTTCGTCGGTCTCGACAAGGGCCACCGCAAGCTGCACGTCGAGGACCGCGATGGCACCAGCATCGTCGTGGACGAGACCGGCAGGGTCACGGGAGTCCTCAAACGATGAACTGGCTCAACGCCAACTGGGACAAGGTCATCGACCTGCTTCTCGACCACCTGTGGTTGAGCGGCTTGCCGATCGTGCTCGGCTTCGTCATTGCGCTGCCCATTGGCTGGTACGCCAACCGGCACCGCAGGCTTCGCGGCGTCATACTCAGCGTCAGCGGAATCCTCTACACAATCCCCTCGCTCGCGTTCTTCCTGATCCTGCCCAGCATCCTGGGCACCGGCTTCCTTGACGCGACCAACGTCGTCGTGGCGTTGACTGTCTATGCCGTCGCGATCATGGTGCGCTCTTCGTCCGACGCGTTCGAGTCGGTGTCGCCCGCCGTGCTCGACGCTGCCACCGCCTCTGGGTTTGCGGCGGCCGGCCGAGCCTTCCGGGTCGAGCTCCCGCTGGCCGGTCCCGTCCTGCTCGCCGGCTTGCGGGTCGTCGCTGTGAGCACCGTGAGCCTCGTGAGTGTGGGTGCGCTGATCGGCGTCAACAATCTCGGCTCGTTGTTCACCGAGGGCTACCGCACGGACAACAATCCCGAGATCCTGACCGGCGTCGTCGGCATCGTTGCCGTGGCCCTCCTGTTCGACCTGCTCCTGGTGGTCGGCGGCAAGTTGTTGATGCCGTGGGTCGGCGCAGCGAGGACTTCAGTCCGCAGCCCGATCTCGCCGCTCATGGCGGCGGCGCAGCGATTGCGGGGTGGCAACGTATGAGTGTTGTCAACGACACGATCGACTGGTTCTCCGACTCCGCGAACTGGTCGGGCGACGACGGTGTGCCGCACCGCCTGGTCCAGCATCTCGGCTACACCGGACTCACGGTCCTCGTCGCCGCTGCCATCGCCATCCCGATCGGTCTGTGGATCGGTCACACGGGACGCTTTCGTGGACTAGCCGTCGTCTCGTCGGGGGTGCTGAGAGCGTTGCCGACACTCGGCGTCCTGACGTACGCATCGCTGTTCACCGGGATCGGCATCAAGGCAGCGATCTTCACCCTCGTTCTCCTCGCGATCCCGCCCTTGCTCGCCGGCGCCTATGCGGGGCTTGAATCGGTCGATCGCCAGACGATCGACGCTGCCCGCGCGATCGGGATGACTGAGTGGCAGGTGCTCTCCAAGGTCGAGGTGCCCTTGGCCCTGCCACTTATCGTTGGCGGCTTCCGCTCGGCCACACTCCAGGTCGTGGCCACGGCGACAGTTGCCGCCTACGTACCCGGCCCGGGAGGGCTTGGCCGCTACTTGATCGACGGCCTTGCCCTGTCCGACTACCCGCGCGTTGTCGCAGGCTCTGTCGTGGTCATCGCTCTTGCGCTGGTTCTCGACGGCATCTTCGTCCTGACCCAGCGTGCCCTGCTCGGCTCCCGGCCCGCTCTGACTCCCACCTCTGCTTAACCCAACCCCCACCAAGGAGAAAAATGTCCATCAAGAAGCTCACCGTTGGCGCTGCAGTCGCTGCTCTGGGTCTTTCGCTCGCCGCATGCGGCAGCGATCCGACCGAAGGCGACAAGGCCGCGTCCGACTCGATCACGATTGGATCGGCGGCGTTCCCCGAGAACGAGATCATCGCTGAGATCTACGCGCAGGCTCTCGAGGCAAAGGGCGTCAAGGTCACGAAGAAGCTCAACATCGGCGCCCGCGAGGCGTATATCCCGGCACTCGAGAACGGCGAGATCGACCTGCTGCCCGAGTACTCCGGCAACCTTTTGTCCTACCTCGACCCCAAGGCGACTGCGACGTCGGCTGAAGACGTCGAAGAGGCGCTTGACGACGCCTTGCCCGACAACCTCGAGGTGCTTGAGCCCTCGAAGGCTGAAGACAAGGACTCGCTCAACGTCACTCCTGAGTTCGCGGCCGACAACAACCTGAAGACGATCGCAGACCTCAAGAACGTGAAGGGCCTGACGCTCGGCGCCAACCCGGAGTTCAAGGAGCGCGCCTACGGCATCCCCGGACTCGAGAAGGTCTACGGAATCACGGGCATCAAGTTCGTCCCGATCGGTGACGGCGGCGGTCCCAAGACGCTGAAGTCGCTGCTCGACGGTGACATCGATGTGGCTGACATCTACTCGACCACACCGTCGATCCTGGCCAACAAGCTCGTGACCCTCGAGGATCCCGAGAGCCTCATCGCTGCTCAGCAGGTCATCCCGCTGATCAACGACGACAAGGCAACCGACACGGTCGAGGACGTCCTGGACGCTATCTCTGCTCAGCTCACGACTGCTGATCTGCTCGACCTCAACAGCAAGAACCAGGGCCCGGACAAGACGGCGCCCGCGGTTCTCGCCAAGGAATGGCTGACCGCAAAGGGCCTGATCTAAGGCTCACAAAACAAGCGAACGGCCCGACCACGCCTGTGGTCGGGCCGTTCGTGCGTTCCAGGACTAGACCTTCACCGGCTCCAGCTCTTCGGGGTCGCCCTCGCTTAGGCCGATGCGATCGTGCAGCTTGCGCAGCGGCTTGGGAGCCCACCAGTTGCGCTTGCCGAGCAGTGCCATCAGGGACGGGACGAGCATCGCGCGGACTATCGTCGCGTCGATCAGGACTGCAACGGCGGTGCCGATGCCGAGCTGCTTGATGAAGATGATCTCCGACGTCGCAAACGAGCCGAGTGCGATCGCAAACAGCAACGCCGCGGCAGTCACGATGCGGCCTGTACGTTGCAGGCCGAGCGCGATGGCTTCGCGTTCGCCAGCTCCGGCGTCGCGGGCTTCCTTGATGCGTGTCAGCAGGAAGACCGCATAGTCGGTGGAGAGGCCGAACACGACCGCGAACAGGAACACCGGTTGTGTCGACTCCAAGGCTCCTTGGCTCGTGTAGTCGAGCGGACCCTGGAACCGGCCGTCCTGGAAGATCAGCACCAGGATGCCGAACGTCGCGCCGATCGTGAGGACGTTCATCACCAGCGCCTTGATCGGCAGGATCACCGAGCCGGTCATCAGGAACAAGGTGATC
>JAKFCR010000167.1:0-2255 GCA_036676545.1 Aeromicrobium sp.
GGCCGAGGAGCGCGCACAGCTCGACGAGATGCGCGGCGACGTACAGGCGTCCTGGGGCGATCAGATGCGCAACTACGTCCTCAACCCGTACCAAATGGTCAAGGACCTGCGCACCGAGTACGAGACCGGCAACACGCAGGCCGTGCTCGACGGTGAGATTGACGACTTCATTGAAGCCGGCATCCGCTGGCGCCGGGGTCAGGCCGCTTAGGCAGGTATGGACGCGCTGGGGATCGACGAGGCATTCGCCGCCGTCGATCGAGCCGAGTTCCTGCGACTCGCAGACCGGTCCTCCGCGTCAGTTGACGCGCCAATCCCTATTGGCAACGGTCAGACCAACTCGCAACCCACGACTGTGCGCAACATGCTGGAGCTGCTGGACGTACGTCCGGGAGCGCGCGTGCTCGACGTCGGCGCAGGATCGGGGTGGACGACGGCTCTGCTTGCTCGGCTTGTTGGTCCGTCCGGCTCCGTGCTCGGCGTCGAGCTCGACCGTGAGCTCGCGGTGTGGGGTGCTGACAACCTCGCAAGACAGCAGACGCCGTGGGCATCGATCCGCGCTGCCGATACTGACATCCTTGGCGCGCCGGTCGAGGCACCGTTCGACCGAATCCTGGTGTCTGCCTCAGCGCGCGAGCTTCCCGAGTCCCTCGTCGACCAGCTGGGCATCGACGGAGTCATGGTCGTGCCGGTGGGCCACGCGATGACGCGAGTGCGACGTACGGCAGAAGGCCGTATAACCACGACGCACGGCACGTACTCGTTCGTGCCGCTCGTGGTGCCTAGTCGCCCGAGCTGAATGCTGCGTCGAACGCGGCCTCTGGTGCGTCGAAGAGGTTCTTCTTCACGAATGCCAACGCCTCGGGCGCGCCGAGCAGGCGATCCATACCGGCGTCCTCCCACTCGATCGAGATGGGTCCGTCGTAGCCGATGGTGTTGAGCATGCGGAAGCACGCCTCCCACTGCACGTCTCCACGTCCGGTCGACACGAAGTCCCAGCCGCGCCGCGGGTCCGCCCACGGCAGGTGTGAGCCGAGTCGGCCGTTGCGGCCATTGCCGACCTGCTTCTTCGCGTCCTTGCAGTCGACGTGATAGATCCGGTCCTTGAAGTCCCAGAGGAATCCGAGCGGGTCAAGGTCCTGCCAGATGAAGTGGGACGGGTCCCAGTTGAGGCCGAACGCCTCGCGGTGACCGATCGCCTCGAGCGCTGCGTGAGTGGTCCAGTAGTCGTACGCGATCTCACTCGGATGCACCTCGTGCGCGAAGCGGACGCCCTCTTCATCGAATACGTCGAGGATCGGGTTCCAACGATCGGCGAAGTCCTGATAGCCCGCGGCCACCATCTCCTCAGACGCGGGCGGGAACATCGCAACGTACTTCCAGATCGACGAGCCGGTGAATCCGATGACGGTGTCTACGCCGAGCAGCTTGGCGGCGCGGGCGGTGTTCTTGAGCTCTTCGGCGGCGCGCTGGCGTACGCCTTCGGGGTCACCGTCGCCCCAGATGCGCGCCGACAGTATGCCTTCGTGTCGTGCGTCGATCGGGTCGTCGCAGACGGCTTGACCTGTCAGGTGGTTGGAGATCGCGTAGACCTTGAGGCCGTTCTTCTCCAGGATGTCGTGGCGCGTCTGGACGTATTTGGGGTCCTCGACGGCCTGCCACGGGTCGAAGTGGTCGCCCCAGCAGGCGATTTCGAGGCCGTCGTAGCCCCACTCGCCAGCGAGCCTGGCCACCTCTTCGAATGGCAGGTCAGCCCACTGCCCGGTGAACAGCGTGATCGGTCGAGTCATCCTCAAGCTCCTGTCGTGTGAGTCGTGCCATCGTCGGAGCTCGCGGCCACCGCGTCGAGGACGCGCTGGACGGCGAGGCCGTCGGCAAATGAAGGAACGGGGTCATTGCCCGCGGCGATGTCGTTGACGAAGTCGACGACCTGGTGAGTGAACCCGTGCTCGTAGCCGAGCCCGTGCCCGGGCGGCCACCAGGCGGCGATGTACGGATGCGTCGCCTCAGTGACGATGATCCGGCGGAAGCCGGCGATCGAGGGGTCCTCGGTGCCGTCGAAGAACTCGAGCACGTTCATGTCCTCGAAGTCGAACGCCAGCGAACCCTTTGTCCCGTTGACCTCGAGCCGAAGGCCGTTCTTGCGGCCATTGGCGAACCGTGTCGCCTCGAAGACACCGATGGCGCCGTCGACGAAGCGGCCGGTGAAGACGGCCGCATCGTCGACGGTCACCGGACCACGTTCAGCGTCGGAG
>JAKFCR010000168.1:0-15758 GCA_036676545.1 Aeromicrobium sp.
CTGAGCAGTCATTGCCATCGGGTAGAACCCCCATAAGTCGATATCCCCGGAGTCACTCTATGCCTGTTTCATCGCGCGACTGAACGCGGCCGCAAGCCGGATTGGGTCGTGCTGGTCGGAACCTGGCGCCGTCGCAACGTCAGCCACGACGAGCTTCGCTCCGAGTGATCGGGCCATGGCCTCCAGGTTGCCACGGGTGTCCACGAGCGACGTGTCGGCGATAACGACGTCGAGGCCCAGTTCAGGCGCATGAGCCGCGAGCACCTCGAGGTGGTCGACCGGTGTGAGTCCCTCGGTCTCGCCCGCCTGCTCGCCCAGGTTGAGGACCAGCACGCGTTGGGCCGTGCAGCTCACCAGGGCGTCACGAAGGTCGGGGACCAACAGCGTCGGCATGACACTGGTGAACCACGAGCCCGGCCCGACCGTGACCCAGTCAGCGTCCTTCACGGCGGCGACGGCCTCCGGACACGCGGGCGGGTCGTGGGGGTCGAGTCGAACGCTGACGACCTGTCCGTCGACCGAGGCGACCTGCGACTGACCGCGTACGACCGTGAGCCGATCAGGCGCCGACCTCAGGTGCACGTCGGCTTCGATGTCGAGGGGTACGGCTGCCATCGGGAGCACGCGTCCCTGGGCGCCCAGCAGCTGAGCCACCAGGTCCAGGCCAGCAACGTGATCGCCGAGCTGGTCCCAGATCGCGGCGATCAACAGATTGCCGACAGCATGATCCTTCAACGGACCATCGCTGGTGAACCGGTGCTGCAGAACACCCGCCCAGGTTCGCCCCCACTCGTCGTCGCCACACAATGCAGCGAGCGCCATGCGGAGGTCGCCGGGAGGAAGAACGCCGAGTTCCTCTCGGAGGCGACCGGAGGATCCGCCGTTGTCGGCGACTGTCACAACCCCGGTGAGCTCACGCGTGAGATGTCGCAGTGCCGAGAGACTCGCGGCAAGTCCGTGGCCTCCCCCGAATGCAACGACCTTGGGCGACGGCGAGTCGGGCGCTGCCTCGATCATTCGCGTCCCAGGTCGCGGTGCACGACGAGAACCTGCACGCCGTGCGCACGGAGACGTTCGCCCAAAGCCTCGGACATGGCCACGCTCCGGTGCCGACCACCCGTGCAGCCCAGGGCAATCGTGAGAAAGTGCTGATCCTCACGCAGGTAGCCGTCGGTCAGCAGCGCAACGAGCTCGTCGTACTTCTCGATGAACTGGCCGGACAACGGTTGCTTGTGGATGTAGTCGCGTACGGGTTCGTCGAGACCGCTGAGTGGTCGCAGCTCGTCGACCCAGTAGGGGTTGGGCAGGAATCGCAGGTCGGCGACCATGTCGGCGTCGATCGGTAGCCCGTACTTGAACCCGAACGACATCACTGTCGCGCGAAGACCCGTGTTGGTCGGGTCCTCGAACGCTGCACGGATCCTCTGGCCGAGCTGGTGGACGTTGAGGTTGGTTGTGTCGACGACGAGGTCGGCGCGTCCGCGGATGCGGCGCAGGAGCTCACGTTCGCGGTCGAATCCATCCATCAACCGTTCTTCACGACTCAACGGATGAGGGCGGCGCGCCGCTTCCTGGCGGCGTACGAGGACTTCGTCGGACGCCTCGAGATACAGAATGCGGGCGCTGACCCCGTCCTTGCGAAGGGACTCCAGCTCGTCAACCAGTCGCGCAAAGAACTCACGGGAACGCGCGTCAACCACCACGGCGAGCCGGTCGAACTCCGACGACTCTGCGGCGTCGACGACCGCCTTGATCAGGCTGGGCGGGATGTTGTCGACGACGTAGTAGCCGAGCTTTTCGAGAACCTTGGCTGCCGAGCCGCGTCCTGCGCCGGTCATGCCGGTGACTACGACGAATTGCGACAGCTTGGTCAACGGTCCTCCAGTATCTCGCCGGTCGCGGTGTTGACGGCCGGTGCTGACTCGCCCGCTGCGAGTGCGTCCACGATGGATTGTGCCGTAGCCGGGCCGATGCCGGGGACAGTTGCGATCTCTTCTGCAGTCGCTTGTCGGAGTTTCTTGACCGAACCGAATGTCTTGAGCAGAGCCTTGCGCCTGGTCGGTCCGAGGCCGCTCACCGGATCAAGCACGCTGTCGATCATTGACTTGCTGCGCCGCTGACGGTGATGGGTGATCGCGAACCGGTGAGCTTCGTCGCGAATCCGCTGCAGGAGATAGAGACCCTCGCTGGTGCGCGGCATGATCACCGGGTCTGGATCGTTGGGGAGCCACACCTCTTCAAGCCTCTTGGCGAGGCCGACCAGTGCGATGTCAGAGATGCCCAGCTCGTTCAACGCCGCCTGGGCCGCGGCAACTTGCGGCGGGCCGCCGTCGACGACGACCAGAGCCGGCGTGTAGGCAAAGCGCTTCGGTTTGCCCGTCTCGGGATCGATGCCGGGCCCGTCCTCGTCGTTGCCTTCACGAGCCCGGAGGAGCTGGGTGAACCTGCGGGTGATCACCTCGTGCATCGCCGCCACGTCGCTTTGACCCTCGTTGCGGATCGTGAAGCGCCGGTACTCGGACTTGCGGGGCAACCCGTCCTCGAACACGACCATCGACGCCACGGTCTCGGTCGCGCCAAGGTTGGAGATGTCGTAGCACTCGACGCGCAGAGGTGCAGTGGGGAGACCGAGTGCCTCCTGGATCTCCTCGAGCGCAAGGCTGCGTGCCGTCAGGTCGGATGACCGCTTCATCTTGTGGCGGATCATCGACTCCTTGGCGTTCTGCTCGACCGTCGCCATGAGCGCGCGCTTGTCGCCCCGCCGTGGCACCCGGATCGTGACCGGTCCCCCGCGACGTTCGCTGAGCAGCTCGGTGACGATGTTGGCGTCTGACGGCAGCGTCGGTACGAGCACGTCCCGCGGAATCGCGGACGGGATGGCGTCTTCGTACAAAGTCATCAGTGCGCTCTGCACGAGATCGCTGAACGGCGCTTCGTCGGTCTTGTCGGCAACCCAGCCACGCTGACCGCGTATGCGTCCACCTCGTACGGAGAAGATCTGGACGGCGACCTCGAGCGGATCATCCACGAAACCGAGCACGTCGGCGTCGGTGCCGTCGCCGAGGACGACGGTCTGCTTCTCGAGCACGCGCTGCATCGCGGCGAGGTCGTCGCGCAGCTTGGCGGCGAGCTCGAACTCCTCGGCATCTGACGCCTCGCGCATGCGCTTCTCGATGCGCTTGGTGAAGCCGGCAGTCTGGCCGCCCATGAACGCGAGGAAATCGTCGACGATCGCGCGGTGCTCCTCTGCGGTGACCCTGCCGACGCAGGGAGCGGCGCACTTGCCGATGTCGCCGAGCAGGCACGGTCGACCGATCGCGGCAGCACGCCTGAACACGCCCTGCGAGCACGACCGCATGGGGAACACCCGCAGGAGCGTGTCGACAGTGTCGCGGATCGCCCACGCGTGGCCGTATGGACCGAAGTAGCGGACACCCTTGCGCTGGGCTCCGCGCATCACGGTGACTCGCGGGAACTCCTCACCGACCGTGACAGCGAGCCACGGATAGGACTTGTCGTCGCGGTACTTGACGTTGAATCGCGGGTCGAACTCCTTGATCCAGGAGTACTCCAGCGCCAGGGCCTCGACCTCGGTGTCGACAACCGTCCACTCGACCGAGCTCGCGGTCAGGACCATCTGCTGGGTGCGTTGGTGCAGGCCCGAGACGTCCTGGAAGTAGGAGCTGAGTCGTGGCCGCAGCGACTTGGCCTTGCCGACGTAGATGACCCGGCCCGCGTCATCGCGGAAGCGGTAGACGCCGGGCGCAGTAGGGATCTCCCCCTGCGCCGGTCGATAACTTGCGGGGTCTGCCACACCGCCAGCCTACGAGGTGAGGGCGACAGTCAGTGGTGTGCAGCGCGGCGACGCGGGACCAGATGCATCACCGCGACCACGATCGCACCCACGACCGCGCCGATGACCGCTGACAACGCTGTGTTGGTGAGCCATCCACCGACGGCTCCGAAGCCACCGAGCGCGTCATGGACGTTGTGCTCCAGGTCGTGCACCAGCTCGTACGGCCCGTGCCACCCAAGGTCGTCGACGCCGACGAGCAGGATGTGACCACCGACCCAGAGCATCGCCACGATGCCGACAGCCGAGATCGTGCCGAGCACCTTGGGCATTGCCTTGACCAGCCCCAGGCCGAACCGCTGTGAGGCAGCAGACTTCCGTTGGGCAAGCGCGAGGCCGATGTCGTCCATTTTCACGATCAGTCCGACCACGCCGTAGACCAGCACCGTGATGGCCACCGCGACGACCGCGAGGATGGCCAGACGGGACACGAAGGCCTCGTCCGCGACCTCGTTGAGTGCGATGACCATGATCTCGGCCGACAGGATGAAATCGGTGCGGATGGCGCCGGATACGAGGGTCTTCTCCTGCTCGGGGGTCAGCTCGGTCGACTGCGTCTCCTCCGCGGCTGGGCTGTGACCGGTGACGCGCTCGTAGATCTTCTCGGCGCCCTCGAAGCACAGATAGGTGCCTCCGATCATCAACAGCGGCGTGAGCAGGTCCGGCAGGAACTCGCTCAGCAGAAGCGCCGCAGGAAGGATGAACAGCAACTTGTTGCGCAGCGAGCCGATGGCGATCTTGCGAATCATCGGTAGCTCGCGCTTTGCGGCGACACCCTGCACGTACTGAGGAGTCACGGCAGTGTCGTCAACGACGACTCCTGCGGCCTTGGCACTTGCGCGACCGGCTGCCGCTCCGACGTCGTCGACGGACGCCGCCGCCATCTTCGCCAGCACCGCGATGTCGTCGAGAAGTGCCGCCAGTCCTCCAGCCATGTCGAGAGCCTATCGACTGGTCACGAGAGGAGCGGCTTGAGGAACGTCCCGGTATGGCTCGCGGGGCTCTCGGCGATCTCTTCGGGTGTGCCCTCGGCGATCAGCAGGCCGCCGCCGCTGCCGCCCTCGGGTCCCATGTCGATGACCCAGTCGGCTGTCTTGATGACGTCGAGGTTGTGCTCGATGACGATGACCGAGTTGCCGGAGTCGACGATGCGGCCCAGCACCCCGAGAAGCTTGCGGATGTCCTCGAAGTGCAGACCCGTGGTCGGCTCGTCCAGGACGTAGACGGTACGACCGGTGGAGCGCTTCTGGAGCTCGGCGGAGAGCTTGACGCGTTGAGACTCGCCACCTGACAGAGTCGGCGCAGACTGGCCGAGCCGTACGTAGCCAAGACCCACATCCACGAGTGTGCGCAGGTGACGCGCAATGACCGGAATTGCCTCAAAGAAGTCGACTGCCTCTTCGATCGGCATGTCGAGCACGTCAGCGACTGTCTTGCCTTTGTAGTGCACCTCGAGCGTCTCGCGGTTGTAGCGAGCGCCGTGACACACCTCGCAGGCGACGTAGACGTCAGGCAGGAAGTTCATCTCGATCTTGATCGTGCCGTCTCCGGCGCACGCCTCGCAGCGGCCGCCCTTGACGTTGAACGAGAACCGACCCTGCTGGTAGCCGCGCATCTTGGCTTCCGGCGTCTGCGCGAACAGCTTGCGCACGTGGTCCCAAACGCCTGTGTAGGTCGCCGGGTTGGACCGCGGCGTACGACCGATCGGCGACTGGTCGACGTGGATGACCTTGTCGACCGCGTCCAGGCCCGTGATGGACCGGTGACGGCCCGGAATCGATCTCGATCCGTAGACCGTACGGGCCAGCTGCTTGTAAAGGATGTCGTTGACCAGGGTCGACTTGCCCGAGCCGGAGACGCCGGTGACGGCAACCAGCATGCCGAGCGGGAAGGTGACGTCGATGTCCTGGAGGTTGTGCTCC
The DNA here is from genome assembly GCA_036676545.1 of Aeromicrobium sp. GTDB lineage: Bacteria > Actinomycetota > Actinomycetes > Propionibacteriales > Nocardioidaceae > Aeromicrobium. The sequence continues at coordinate 5,776 of JAKFCR010000168.1, forward strand.
TTGGCGCCTTGCACTGTCAACTCGCGGCCCTCGACACGCGGGCGGCGCTTGTCAGGCAGCGGGATCGACATACGGCCGGAGAGGTACTTGCCGGTGAGGGAGTCCTTGCTCTCGAGCAGCTCCTTGACCGGTCCGGAGACGATGACCTGTCCCCCGTGCTCGCCAGCGCCCGGACCGATGTCGACGGCCCAATCGGCAGCGCGAATCGTGTCCTCGTCGTGCTCGACGACGATCAGGGTGTTGCCGAGGTCGCGCAGCCGGACCAACGTCTCGATGAGTCGGTGGTTGTCGCGCTGGTGCAGGCCGATCGACGGCTCGTCGAGCACGTAGAGGACGCCGACGAGGCCGGCACCGATCTGCGTTGCGAGGCGGATGCGCTGTGCCTCACCACCGGACAGAGAGCCCGCGGCACGGTCGAGCGCGAGGTAGTCGAGGCCGACATCAAGCAGGAACCGGAGCCGCTCGTTGATCTCCTTGAGGACGCGTTCGCCGATCTGGAGCTCCCGATCAGACATCTCGAGCGACGCGAGATAGGCGGCAGCATCGGAGATCGAGAGCGCACACACCTCTGCGATGTTCTTGGGCCCGAACTCCTTGGAGTTGAGCTGAACCGCGAGGATCACCGGCTTGAGGCGGGTGCCGTTGCAGACTCGGCACGGAACCTCGCGCATGAAGCCTTCGAGGCGCTCGCGGTTGGTCTCGGAGTCGGTCTCGTCGTGGCGACGCTCGAGATAGGTGATCGCACCTTCGAACGCCGTGTAATAGGAACGCTCGCGGCCGTAGCGGTTCTTGTACTTGACGTGGACCTTCGTGGGATGGCCGTGCAGGACCGCCTGTCGTACGTTCTCCGGCAGGTCACCCCACGGGGTGTCAGCGCTGAACTTCAGCTCCTCGGCGAGCGCGCCGATGATGCGCGAGTAGTAGTCGGCGACATGCGCTGACGACCACGGCGACACGGCGCCTTCGTTGAGCGACTTGCTCTCGTCAGGGACGACCAGCTCGGGGTCAACCTCCATGCGGGTGCCGAGGCCGTGGCACTCGGGGCACGCACCGAACGGGGCGTTGAACGAGAACGATCGCGGCTCCAGTTCGTCAACTGCCAGCGGGTGGTCGTTGGGGCAGGCGAGCTTCTCGGAGAAGCGGCGGGTGCGGTTGGGGTCGTCCTCGGCCAGGTCGACGTAGTCGACGATGATCAAGCCGTCCGCCAGGTTGAGCGCGGTCTCGACCGACTCGGTGAGACGTTGCTGCATCGTGTCCTTGACCTGCAGGCGGTCGACCACGACATCGATCGTGTGCTTCTTCTGCTTCTCGAGCTTGGGAGGCTCGTCGGACAGCATGTGCAGCTCACCGTCGACGATCGTGCGGCTGAAGCCCTGGGTCTGCAGCTGACGGAACAGCTCGCCGTACTCACCCTTGCGGCCACGGATCACGGGTGCGAGCACCTGGAACCGCTGACCCTCGTCGCCACCCAGGATGCGGTCGACGATCTGCTGTGGGGTCTGCCGCGCGATCGGCTCGCCGCACTCGGGGCAGTGGGGTCGTCCGGCACGGGCATAGAGCAGGCGGAGGTAGTCGTAGACCTCGGTGATGGTGCCGACCGTCGATCGCGGGTTACGGCTCGTGGACTTCTGGTCGATCGAGACGGCCGGCGAGAGCCCCTCGATGAAGTCGACGTCGGGCTTGTCCATCTGACCCAGGAACTGGCGCGCGTACGCGGACAGCGACTCGACGTAGCGACGCTGGCCCTCGGCGAAGATCGTGTCGAACGCGAGGGATGACTTGCCCGAGCCGGACAGGCCTGTGAACACGATGAGCGAGTCTCGTGGGAGGTCAAGAGAGACATCCTTGAGGTTGTGCTCACGTGCGCCGCGGATGACGAGGCGGTCGGTCACTTGTTCCCCTGGCAGTTCGAAAAATGGGCGGTCGGCTGACGGCCACCATCGTAACGACGACGCCTGACAGAAACATTCCGAAAGGTGCGGTCCACCGCGGTGCTGGGCACTCGTATGCTCCCCTGCATGACGTATACAGGTGAGGTCGAGGTCGGCGGTCCAGCAGATGTCCAGGAAGCCGGTGACCTGAAGATCACCAAGGTCGCTGTCGGCGGGATGTCCAACAACGCGTACCTGCTCACCTGCAACCTCACCGGCGAGCAGGCACTGATCGACGCCGCTGACGACGCGGACACTCTGCTCGCCCTCGTCGGCGATGGCGGTCTCGCCCGTGTCATCACGACCCACCAGCACTTCGACCACTGGCAGGCGCTTGAAGCCGTGGTGAACGCGACGGGCGCCGAGACGGTCGCCGGCGAGGAGGACGCCGACGCTCTGCCGGTCACGGTCGACGTACGGGTTCAGACCGGAGCGCGCGTACGGGTTGGCTCCTGCGAGCTCGAGGTGATCGGCATCGTCGGCCACACTCCGGGCTCGATCGCCCTCGCGTACGACGACCCCGACGGCATCGTGCACCTCTTCGCAGGCGACTCGCTCTTTCCCGGCGGTGTCGGCAACACCTTCGGTGATGCCGATGCGTTCGTCAGCCTGATCAACGATGTCGAGTCCAAGATCTTCGGCCGCTTCCCCGACGACACCCACGTCTACCCCGGCCACGGGAACGACACAGTGCTGGGCACCGAGCGCCCTCACCTCGCCGAATGGCGCGAACGCGGTTGGTGACCCCCGTCTGAATTCGAGTGGCGCATCCCCGACCAACGCATAGCGTCCTTGGTATGAAGTTTCTCGGCGTTGCGCTGCTGCTCGCACTCGCCGCGTGTGGAGCGGACGAGGCTGACCCGGAACCGACTGCGGCTGAGCTCCAGCAGCAGGTCTGCGTCGAGGTGCGCAAGGGAATTGACGCGTTCAACCAGAACGACTACGCCGAGACGGTGCGCCATTTCGTGAAGGCGAAGAAGCCCGCCAAGGTCAACGCGAAGGTCGATCCCGAGCCCGAGGCTGACGCGCTCCTGGACGCTGTCCAGTACTACGCCAACCTCGATCCCGCGGACTACCCCGAGGCGGCCCGTACGTCGGAGCACTTTGCCCGCAACAAGGCGATCACGCTCGGTCAGTGCACCGACGGGATGCCGCTGGACGAGCCGGACGAGACTCTGACCTAGAAGGTAACCGGGAGCTCTTCGACGCCGTAGACGAAGGACAGCTGACGGAAGCTCAGCTCTTCCTGTGGCTTGGCCAGAGCGAGATCCGGGAAGCGCTGGAAGAGCTTGGGCAGCGCGATGCGCAGTTCCATACGAGCGAGCTCGGCGCCGATGCAGCGGTGGATGCCGTGGCCGAATGCCAGATGGCCGCTCTCGGGCACCCGGTAGGGGTCGAACTCCTCCGGTCGCTCCCCCACGACCTTGGGGTCACGATTGGCACCACTCAGTGACGGAAGTACGACGTCGCCGGCCTTGATCTTCTTGCCGAACAGGAGCATGTCCTGCTTGGCGAACCTGGGGAACGCCACCTGGACGACGGCCAGATAGCGAAGCAGCTCCTCGACAACACGGTCAACGTCCTCGGGTGAGCCATGACGGATCAGCTTTGCGTAGGCCGGATCGCGAAGCAGCACGATGGTGCCCAGCGCGATCATGCCTGCCGTCGTCTCGAAGCCGCCCGTGAACACGCCGTCCGCGAGGCCGGCCAGGTCGACGTCCGAGATCTGGTCACCTTCATCGAGCAGGATCTGCCCGATGAGGCCGGGGCCTGGGTCCTTGCGCTGCTTGGCGACCGCAGCGAACAGGAACTCGCGCTGCTCCGACACGGCGCCGAATGCCGCCGCGCCTCCGTTTGTGGCATCGAAGCGCGCGCTGCCGAGCTTCTCGAACGCGTCGCGATCCTCGTAGTCGAGCCCGAGGAGTGCGCAGATGGTCTGGAACGGGATCGGGAACGCCACGGTCTTGCAGAGGTCGGCGCCAGGGCCTGCTGCTTCGAGCGCATCCAGCTGGCGGTCCACGATGTCGCTGATCATCGGCTCGAGTCGCGCCAGGCGTCGCATCGTGAACTCGGGCGTGACGATCTTGCGTAGACGTGTGTGCAGCGGTGGATCGGTGAACCCGAGTCCGCCGATGTCGTCAGAGGTCGCCGGGCCGTCGCCATGGAACATGTGGCGGATGTCGTTGGAGTAGGAGTCGCGGTCCGTGAGGATGCGGCGTGACTCCTCGTACCCGGTGACCAGGTAGATGTTGAAGTTGAACGGCAACTTCAGGCGATGCATTGGTGTGGTCTTGCGAATCTCAGCTATGCGCGGCACAGGGTCCATGCCATTGCGCTGCAGAGGCACCTTGGTCTTCTCGGGGATGAACGACAGGCGTGAGAGGTCGATGCCCTTCTTCTGGATGCGTCGGACGACGAGCTTTCCGACCCATCCGGCGACGAGAGTTCTGACCTGAATCACGGAGTTGAAACTACACCGAGAGGTTGCGGCCACACGCCATCCGGTTCAAGGTGAGGGGAACGCGCGAGCCATCGCGCACCATCACAGGGGGATGAGACATGAGCGTCGACGCGGCAGGCAGCGGGCAACAGGAGACGACTCTTCGCAGAGTGATGGGGCCAAAACTGCTGTTGCTGTTCATCGTCGGCGACATCCTTGGTACGGGCGTCTACGCGCTGACTGGCCAGGTCGCCGCCGAAGTCGGCGGCGCAGCGTGGATTCCGTTCCTCGTTGCGTTCATCGTCGCCACTCTGACCGCATTCTCCTACCTAGAACTCGTCACGAAGTACCCGCAGGCCGCTGGCGCCGCGCTCTACGTGCACAAGGCGTTCGGCGTTCACTTCTTCACGTTCATCGTCGCGTTCGCTGTGATGTGCTCCGGCATCACGTCCGCCTCCACGGCATCACGCGCCTTTGCCGCCAACCTGGCAACCGGCATCGAGTGGGAGGCTTCCAACGCCCAGATCATGCTGATCGCCCTCGCATTCATGGCTCTAGTCATGGCAATCAACCTTCGCGGCGTCAGCGAGAGCGTCAAGGCCAACGTCGTGCTGACGCTGGTCGAGCTGTCCGGACTCCTCATCGTGATCTTGATCGGTTTCTACGCAATCGGCGATGCGGACTTCAGCCGAGCGGTCGCGTTCGACACCCCCGATGACAAGAACGTCTTCCTCGCCGTCACCACAGCGACCTCGCTGGCGTTCTTCGCGATGGTCGGTTTCGAGGACTCGGTGAACATGGCCGAGGAATGCCACGAGCCCCACAAGATCTTCCCCAAGATGATGCTCACGGGACTTGGAATCACAGGCGTCATCTACATTCTCGTGTCGATCTTCGCTGTCGGACTTGTGCCCGTCGGCGAACTCGCGGCGAGTGACACTCCCCTGGTAGAGGTCGTCAAGGCTGGTGCGCCGGACTTCCCGATGGACAAGATCCTGCCTTTCATCTCCATGTTTGCAGTCGCCAACTCGGCATTGATCAACATGATGATGGCCAGCCGACTCCTGTACGGAATGTCGCGTCAGGGCGTGCTGCCCAAGTCACTGGCCAAGGTTCACGAGAAGAACCGCACGCCGTGGGCTGCCATCCTCTTCACCACAGCGCTTTCGTTCGGCCTGATCGCATACGTCTCGAATGCCAGCGACGACGCCATCGCGGTGCTCGGCGGCACGACCTCGCTGCTTCTCCTCGGCGTCTTCGCCGTAGTCAACGTCGCCGTGCTGATCCTGCGCAACGACCGGGTCGAGCACTCCCATTTCCGTACGAAGACGTGGATCGCAGTCGCCGGTGCGCTCGCGTGCCTGTACCTCGTGACTCCGCTGTCGGGCCGCGACGGCGAGCAGTACGAGGTCGCTGGGATCCTCCTCGGCATTGGACTCGTGCTTTCTGTGCCGATCTACCTGCACCGACGCAGCCAGGGCGAAGACCTCGAGATCACCGATCCCGAGGACATTCCCCCACACAAGATCCCCTAGCCGGGTCTGACCTAGCTGCTCTTGGCTTCGCGTTCGCGACGGCTCGACACCGTCAGGCTCACAATCGCGGTGATCGACAGGATGCCAACGATCACGCCGAGGCTCAGGAGCGTCGGGATCTCGGGTACGTCGAGGTGCTCACCACCGTTGATGAACGGCAGCTCGTTGGTGTGCAGCGCGTGCAGGACGAGCTTGACGCCAATGAACGCCAACAGGACCGCGAGACCCTGCGACAGGTAGATGAGCTTCTTGAGCAGGTCGCCGAGCAGGAAGTAGAGCTGACGAAGGCCCATAAGCGCGAACACGTTCGCCGTGAATACGAGGTAAGGCTCCTGGGTGAGGCCATAGATCGCCGGGATCGAGTCGAGCGCGAACAACAGGTCGGTCGTACCGAGCGACAGGATGACCAGGAACATCGGGGTGATGTAGGTCTTCTTGTTGTCCTTGATGAAGAGCTTGAGACCGTGCCACTCGTTCCTGGTGTTGAAGAACCGGCGCGCGAAGCGCACGACGCCGTTCTCGCCGTCGTCTTCGTGGTCGGTGTCCTTGGCGAGGGTCCACGCCGTCCAGAGCAGGAACGCGCCGAAGATGTAGAACACCCACGAGAAGTTGTTGATCGCCACCGCGCCGAGCGCGATGAAGATTCCGCGGAAGACCAGCGCGATGATGATGCCGACCAGCAGAGCTTCCTGCTGGAGCTTCCTGGGCACCTTGAAGCTCGCCATGATGATCAAGAAGATGAACAGATTGTCGATCGACAAGCTGTACTCGGTCAGCCAGCCCGCGAAGAACTGCAGGCCGAAGTCGCCGCCCTTCCCGGACACATCGTGGTGAACCGTGACCCAGATGCCGAACGCAATCGCCAGCCCGACGTAGCCCGCGAGGTAGATCGCGCACTCCTTGAGCGTGGGCTCATGGGGTTTGCGAGCGACGACGACAACGTCGAACAGCAGAACGGCAACGGTGACGCCGATCGTCACGAGCCATTCGGTCTGCGACACCGACATACTGACGTTGTCTGTTGTGGCTTGGGCTAGGTACACGTGAGTCCTCCGGTCAGAGCCGGAGGTCTCTTCCGCCGCACCAATCTTGACTTCTGGCGGGCCCACAACACCGGGTGATTGCTGGGAACCACCGTGATGACGACGCTGTGATCGGGGAATACTCCCCTCCGCGACACATTGTTGCAGCCGCCCTTTCAGAGCGCCGCGTCGACCGCACTGATCTCGAACCACAGCGAGCGCGGCCACGGGCCGTCTGGTTCCAGCTTGGGGTGACCGAACGCGTCCGCGGGCGCGGTTTGTGGCTCGACGCACACCGTGTCGTCCGGGATGTCGTAGACGACCCACCAGGGCGCCGACGATGACAAGCTGACGGACAGGGCGTTGGGCCAGGTCAGGACAGGCGCACCATCGAAGTGGAAGCAGTCGTCCCACGGCCCGGTGGTCGGATCGATGAGTCGTCCAGTCGGCAAAGCGTCGGAACCCCGTTCGACCATCGCGTCAGGATCGAAGGTCAGCGATACGTCGCCACCCACGTCGAGACTCCGCCGAAACCACGGATGCAGTCCCATGGAGCACGGCAGGTCGGTGCCGTCATCCCAGCTGAGCGTCGTACGGATGCCACCCGGGAGAAGCTCATGGCTCAAGGAGGCGAGGCCCGTTGTCGGCCAGGGCGCGCCGATCTCGCACTGGTAGAGGCCCTCGTCGGTACGTTCCCAGGCGACGTCTCGACCCAGTCCATGAATCGCATTGCCGTCCTTGGCCAGCGGCAGCTGGTGCGTCTCACCGTCGATCGTGAGCAGACCGTCGCGTATGCGGCCAGCCCACGGAACCATGGGAAAGCTGCCTTCATCAGCGAGCAATTCATGACCGTCGATGACCAAGGAGGTCAGTCGGGCGCCACGCGAGGGATCGATCGCCGCTTGTACACGGCCGTTGTCGAGGACGTCAGTCACGAACACATTGTGTCGCACGGTGGTCGAGTGTTCGTGAGGGACGAGCGAACGTATCGAGACCAGCCCTAGACGCCGGCCTGGAGCATGCTGCGCAGCTCCTTCTTGAGATCACCGATCTCATCGCGCAGACGCGCGGCGACCTCGAACTGCAGCTCGGCAGCCGCCGCTCGCATCTGCTCGCTGAGCTGCTCTATGAGGTCTGCGAGCTCTCCCGACGGGAGGTTGGCGAGGTCTGCGGTGTGCTTGCCAAGGGGTACGGGCGCTCCCCTGCGTCGGTGATCGCCGGTGGCGGCGAGGAGCTTCTCGGTGTCGGCATCCTCACGAGCAAGCATGTCGGTGATGTCACCGATCTTCTTGCGCAGCGGGGTCGGGTCGATGTTGTTGGCCGTGTTGTAGGCGACCTGCTTGGCCCGGCGTCGGTTGGTCTCCTCGATCGCCATCTCCATCGAGTCGGTGATCCGGTCGGCGTACATGATGACCTGGCCCGACACGTTGCGCGCTGCACGACCGATCGTCTGGATCAACGAGCGGCCCGACCTCAGGAAGCCTTCCTTGTCGGCGTCGAGGATCGCCACCAGGCTGACCTCGGGAAGGTCGAGACCTTCTCGCAGCAAATTGATGCCGACAAGGACGTCGTACTCGCCCATTCGCAGCTCACGCAGCAGCTCGACGCGTCGCAAGGTGTCGACCTCGCTGTGGAGGTAGCGCGTCCGTATGCCGGCCTCGAGGAGGTAGTCGGTCAGGTCCTCGGACATCTTCTTGGTCAGGGTCGTGACGAGCACTCGCTCATTGCGCTCGACTCGCAACCGGATCTGACCGATCAAGTCGTCGATCTGGCCCTTGGTCGGCTTGACGATGACCTCGGGGTCGACCAGGCCGGTCGGACGGATGATCTGCTCAACGACATCGTCGTCGACCTTCGCCATCTCGTAGGTGCCCGGCGTCGCCGACAGGTAGACCGTCTGACCGATGCGCTCGAGGAACTCATTCCACTTGAGCGGACGGTTGTCCATTGCGCTCGGCAGACGGAAACCGTGCTCCACCAGTGAGCGCTTGCGTGACATGTCGCCTTCGTACATGGCGCCGATCTGCGGAATCGTCACGTGCGACTCGTCGACGACGAGCATGAAGTCCTCGGGGAAGTAGTCGAGGAGACAGTTGGGTGCCGATCCGGCGACTCGGCCATCCATGTGGCGCGAGTAGTTCTCGATGCCTGCGCAGGTGCCGATCTGCTCCATCATCTCGATGTCGTAGGTCGTACGCATGCGGAGCCGTTGCGCCTCGAGGAGCTTGCCCTCGCCCTCGAGCTCCGCCAGCCGTTCTTCGAGCTCGATGCCGATCGTCTTGATCGCGCGCTTCATGACGTCGTTGCCGGCGGCGTAGTGCGTTGCAGCACCGACGAACAGCTCCTGGTCCTCGCTCAGCACCTCACCCGTGAGCGGGTGGAGGGTCATCAGCCGCTCGATCTCGTCGCCGAAGAACTCCACGCGTACGGCCATCTCTTGGTAGACCGGGAAGATCTCGACCGTGTCGCCCTTGACCCGGAACGTGCCACGGGTCGAGGCCACGTCATTGCGTACGTATTGGGCCTGCACGAGCGTGCGCAGCAGCTGCTCGCGCGGGAGCTGCTCGCCGACCTTGAAGCCGATCATGCGGTTGAGGTATTCCTGCGCAGATCCGAGGCCGTAGATGCAGGACACCGAAGCGACCACGATGACGTCGCGACGAGTCAGCAACGACCAGGTGGCCGAGTGGCGAAGCCGCTCAACCTCCTCGTTGACCGAGGAGTCCTTCTCGATATAGGTGTCGCTTTGGGCGATGTAGGCCTCAGGTTGGTAGTAGTCGTAGTAGGAAACGAAGTACTCGACAGCGTTATTGGGGAACAGGTCGCGCAGCTCGGTCGCGAACTGCGACGCCAGCGTCTTGTTGGGCATGATCACCAGCGTCGGGCGCTGCAGGCGTTCGGTCAGCCAGGCCACCGTCGCCGTCTTGCCGGTTCCGGTCGCTCCCATCAGCACGACGTCCTGCTCACCGGCGTTGATGCGGCGCTCAAGATCGTTGATTGCCGCCGGCTGATCGCCACCCGGCGAGAAGTCGGATACGACCTCAAATGGCGCCAC
>JAKFCR010000169.1:0-1671 GCA_036676545.1 Aeromicrobium sp.
AACTACTTCGACAACCCGGTCCTGCCGACGGCTCTCGGCTATGACCCGCGTCTGCAGTTCCTTCATGTCGACGACGCGATGAACGTGCTCACCGAGTCGGTGCTGCACGATCGACCCGGCACGTTCAACGTTGCCGGCGACGGTGTCGTGATGCTGAGCCAGGCCGCTCGCCGACTCGGCAAGCCCGTCATACCGTTGCCGTCCTTCGGCTTCGCCGCCGGCGCGCGCCGGGTGCTCAAGGCGATGGGTTCTGATCTGTCGCCCGACCTGCACCGCCTGCTCATGTATGGACGCGTCGTCGATACTTCCGCATTGCGTGACATCTTTGGCTACGACCTCAAATGGACATCTGAGCAGGCGTTCGAGGAATACCGCAGCACTTCCCGACCAGGCATTCTTTCCTCGATTGGGGGCCGCTCATGAGCGAGGACAAGCTCAAAGGCATCGGCACGACAGGCGAGGCCGGACGAGGCAGCAGCGCAAAGTCGCCGTCGAGTGCGGCGCGCGCGTTGGCGGGGGACAAGCCGCCGGCCAAGAAGCCGGTCCAGAAGGCCAAGCCTGCTGCGGAGCCCGCCGCCAAGAAGGCACCAGCCGCGAAGAAAGCACCGGCGAAGAAGGCACCCGCTAAGAAAGCGACTGCGAGCGAGAAGCCTCGCCTGCGTGCCGTAACAGACGAGGACGCGGCCAAGGCAGCAGCGGACGCCGCGGAAGAGGCAGCACGCAGGACGCGTACCGCTGGCGCCGCACCGCTGTCTGCGGGCATCCCGATCGACGAGATCTTCGTGGCGCTCATCCAGGCCGCTCAACGCGTGCTCGGTTCTGACTGGGAGTCACGCATCGCGACCCTGCTGGCCACGATCCGCACCCGGCTCGACGGTGACTACGAGATCGACGAGTTCGGCTTCGACCCGCAGATCACCGAGGTCTTCGCTGCCGCGATCGAGCCGCTTGCCGAGAAGTGGTTCAGGCTCGAGGTCCGTGGCATCGAGAACATTCCGGAGGAAGGTGGCGCACTGCTGGTCGCCAACCATTCGGGAACCGTCCCGCTCGATGGCCTGATCACCGGCTACGCCGTCAAGAAGTACGCAGGACGCAACCTGCGACCGCTGGGCGCAGACCTGGTGTTCTCGCTTCCATTCGTGGGCCAGGTGGCCCGCAAGGTCGGCGCGACTCTCGCGTGCTCCGAGGATGCCGAGCGACTGCTGACGACTGGCGAGCTTGCCGGCGTGTGGCCCGAAGGCTTCAAGGGCATCGGCAAGCCGTACGCGGATCGTTACAAGCTGCAGCGCTTCGGCCGCGGTGGCTTCGTCTCGTCGGCCATGCGCGCGCAGGTGCCGATCGTCCCGGTCTCGATCGTCGGCGCCGAGGAAATCTACCCGTTGGTCGGCAACGTGCCATCGCTCGCCCGTCTGCTCGGGCTGCCGTACCTCCCGATCACACCGTTCTTCCCGTTGCTCGGCCCGCTGGGTCTGATCCCGCTGCCGAGCAAATGGATCATCGAGTTCGGTGAGCCGATCCGCACGGACGCGTACGAGCCGGAAGCGGCGGACGACCCGATGCTGCTCTTCAACGTCACCGACCAGGTGCGCGAGACGATCCAGCAGACGCTCTACAACCTGCTCGTAGACCGCGGCAACGCCTTCTTCTGAGGCTGAGCGAGCTCTGCGAGCG
>JAKFCR010000170.1:0-3731 GCA_036676545.1 Aeromicrobium sp.
CGAACCTAGAATGGCGGTACCAGAAACCGCTGTGTTGCCAATTACACCATATCCCAATGGCTCTGCCGGGGGCCGAGCCAAGCACCGACTTTACCCGACTCCCCCGCCTGCGCCCAAACCGGGCTAGGCCAGCGCGGCGTCCAATCTGGCCAGTGACTTCGCCTGGCCGAGCAGCTCCAGCGACTCGAACAGCGGCGGCGAGATACGACTGCCTGTGACCGCAACGCGTACCGGCCCAAAAGCCAGTCGCGGCTTGAGCCCCAGACCCTCTATGAGGCTCGTCCGGAGCAACTCTTCGATGTTCTCAGTCGTCCAGACGGAAGTTGAAGCGAGCACTCCGTATGCAGTTCGTACGACGTCGAGACCCTTCTCGTCGAGGTTCTTGGCGGCGTCCGCCTCGTCGATGACGAAGTCGTGCTCGGCGATGAACAGGAAGCGCAACATGTCGACCGCTTCGGTCAGCAAGCCCATGCGCTCGTGCACCAGCGGCGTGGCTGCTGCCAGCGTGGCGAGCTGCTGCTCCGTCGGCGGATCGGAGATCAGGGCGGCGTCCTGGAAGTACGGCACCAGGCGATCGCGTACGTCGTCCTCGGCGAGCAGACGGATGTGCGATCCGTTGATCGCTTCGGCCTTCTTGATGTCGAAGCGCGCAGGGTTGGGGTTGACCCGGCCGATCTCGAACGCCTCCACCATCTCCGGGATCGAGAACACGTCACGGTCATCGGCGATCGACCAGCCGAGCAGCGCCATGTAGTTGAGCAGCGCCTCGGGCAGAAAGCCCTTGGGCTTGTAGTCGAGCAGGTTGGACTCAGGATCGCGCTTCGACAGCTTGCGGTTGCCCTCGCCCATCACGAACGGCAGGTGACCGAACTCGGGCGTGAACCCGCCACCGATGCCGATCTCAGCGAACGCTTCGTAGAGCGCGATCTGGCGCGGAGTCGAGCTCAGCAGGTCCTCACCGCGCAGCACGTGGGTGATGCCCATCATCGCGTCGTCGGTGGGGTTGGTCAGCGTGTAGAGCGGCTGGCCGTTGGCGCGCACGATCACGTAGTCCTGCACGTTGGCCGAGTCGAACGTGATCTCGCCACGTACGAGGTCATTGAACGTGTAGACCTTCTCCGGCATCTTGAAACGGATCACGGGCTCGCGACCCTCGGCCTCGTACGCAGCCTGCTGCTCGGGTGTCAGGTCGCGGTGCAGGCCGTCGTAGCCACTCGGCTTGCCGGCAGCGCGGGCAGCGTTGCGGCGCTCCTCGAGCTCCTCGGCGGAGTCGTACGCCTTGTAGGCGTGGCCGCTGTCGAGCAGCTTCTGCGCGACGTCGGCGTAGATGTCCATGCGCTCGGACTGGCGGTAGGGACCATTGGGGCCGCCGACCTCGGGACCCTCGTCCCAGTCGAGGCCGAGCCAGCGCATGACGTCGATGAGGAGCTGGTAGGACTCCTCGTTGTCACGCGAGGTGTCGGTGTCCTCGATGCGGAAGACGAATTTGCCCTGGTTGTGGCGTGCGAACGCCCAGGAGAACAGCGCCGTACGTGCCATGCCGACGTGCGGGTTGCCGGTCGGCGACGGGCAGAAGCGGGCAACAACAGGCCTAGTCATGCGAAACCACCGGGTTCGTGAGGGTGCCAATGCCTTCGACGGTGACGCTGACCGAGTCGCCGGGGTGCATCGGGCCGACGCCGTCCGGTGTGCCGGTGAGGATCACGTCGCCGGGCAGCAGCGTCATGAAGGACGAGATGTACTCGATGATCTCGGGCACCTTGAAGAACATGTCTGAGGTGTTGCCGTTCTGCTTGAGCTCGTCTCCCCCACCCAGGCTCTCGAGCCTGGTGGTGACGCCGACGCTCGACGGGTCGAAGTCGGTCTCGATCCACGGACCGAGCGGGCAGAACGTGTCGAAGCCCTTGGCGCGGGCCCACTGGCCGTCCTTGGCCTGCAGGTCGCGAGCGGTGACGTCGTTGGCGACGGTGTAGCCGAAGATCACCTTGGCGGCGTCCTCTGCGGAGACGTCGCGGCAGATGCGGCCGATCACCACGGCAAGCTCGGCCTCGTAGTGCACGTCCTCGCTCTGCGTGGGGTAGAAGATCGGGTCGCCGGGGCCGATGACGCTGGTGTTGGGCTTGAGGAAGATCAGCGGCTCGGTCGGCACCTCGCCACCCATCTCGGCAGCGTGCGCGGCGTAGTTCTTGCCGACGCACACGACCTTGCTGCGCGGGATGACCGGGGCGAGCAGACGTACGTCCGCCAGCGGGATCTTCTGACCGCTCAGGTTGAGCCCGGCGTACAGCGGATCGCCGTTGAGCACCGCGATCGTGGGGACCCCGTTGTCATCACCAATGACTCCAAAACGGGGATCGTCGTCACCCGCGAAACGTGCAATTCTCATATGAGTCAAGGGTATCGGTTGGCCCGTCTTCGCCACCCGTCCGGCCAGAACTCCTCCCTCGCTCATCTGGCACACGGTGATGTGGATCACTTTTTGACCCATCCCTGCGCCCTTCGGCGTCGAACCCGAGGCAGTGGCCGACTTTCGGTCACCGAACAGGAGGATCGTCATGAAGTTCTCGATCAAGATGCTGTGCGCGGCCGGGATCGCTGCCGCAGCGCTGACCGCCACGGGTGGCTCGGCGTCGGCCGCCCACTGCACGGACAACGGTGGACCCGGCAACTCCGACTTCACATCGCACGTGCAGGCCAGCAACGGCGCGGGCGGTCACAACGAGGGCGACCACCAGGGCTGGAGCTCCTGCGTGCCACAGGCGAAGAGTGGCGGCCGCTGACATCAGGCCCGGATCGGTCGCCACGATCAGCTGGCGACCGATCGTCGCCTTAGGGCATCGCGAGCTCCATGTTGCAGACCGAGCCTGCGATGACTCCCGAGGCGATGGCGGTGGCCACTGATGGCATCGGACCGGGCAGCGCGGGAACGTGCCCGAGGTCGCCAGCCGCGAAGACACCGGGCACGCTGGTGCGGCCCATGGCGTCGACCTCGACGAAACCGGACTCATACAGGTCGACACCGAGCTGCTCCGCAAACGGAGCCTGCTGAGACACCTCTGTCGCGATGAACATTCCGCCGACCCCGATCGTCTCGTCGTCGAGCGTGATGCGAAGACCGAAGTTGGTGCGCTCGACCTCGCGTACGGAGTGCTGATCGAGCACGATCAGCTCGCTCGCGATGTTGCCGAGCAGTGCGGTGAGGTGTTCGGCGCGCTCGGCGCCGAGGATCGCCACGCGCTCACCGGCGAACTCGTGACCGTGGCAGTACGGGCAGTGTGCGATCTCGCGTCCCCATGCCTCGGCGATGCCGGGGATGTCCGGGAGGGTGTCGCGGACGCCGGTGGCGAGCACGATCTTGCGAGTGGCCAGCACCTCGTCGCCGACGATCACCTCGAAGCCGTCACCGGCGCGACGTACCGAGTCGACGGTCACCTCGCGGATGTCGGCGGTGTCGTACGCGGCGATGTCCTTGCGGGCGAGCCGGCGCAGCTCGGCCGGGTCGCGGCCGTCGTGGGTGATGAGGTTCTGCATGTGCTCGACCGTGGCGTTGCGGTAGGTGCCGGAGTCGAGGAGCAGTACGTCGCGGTGCATGCGGCCGAGGGTGAGCATGGCCTGTAGGCCCGCCGGTCCCCCGCCGATGACGATGGCGTCAAGCATGATTTCTCCTTCAGATTTGCTGTTGCGTCCATCGTGCGAGTTAATGTCAACATGAAGTCAAATCTGCGCTCGAT
>JAKFCR010000171.1:0-8045 GCA_036676545.1 Aeromicrobium sp.
CGTGTCCGAGGGGGGACTTGAACCCCCACGCCCCTTACAGGGCACTAGCACCTCAAGCTAGCGCGTCTACCATTCCGCCACCCGGACATTCGCTCCCAGGAGCGCGGTGCAGCACTGAACTTTAGCAAACCTACGGCGGCGTTCCGAATCCGGTCTGGGTCGAACGCTGACCGTAGAGGGCGAGGTCCAACAGCCTGTCGAGGTAGGCGTCGACCTCATCCATGTTGTAGCCGGGTCGAATACGTACGGGGGTGAACCGCGATCGGGTGATCCTCTGGGCAAGCTCACGGTCAGGTGCATGTTCGAGGACCAGAGGTTCTATCTCCAAAATGAACGCGTTGACCTCTGCAATGTCGTAGCCCTCAATCCATCGAACAGTGGAGAAGGCAAGACCCGGTGGGTGCGTCATAAATGCAAGTCTGGCAGAATCGCCGTGCAGAAATTAGTTGAGGCCCCGGGAAGTATGAGTTCCCGGGGCCTCGCCTTGTACGAGCGTGATGCTCTCGAACTATCCGGAATCTCTGTCATCACCCGCCTGCCACATCACTGGCTTGCTGCCTTTGACTTGCGTCGCTGGCCATGGGATCAAACTTTGATTCTTTCCTGCTCTCCCGAAGGAGTGCGTAGGTCATTTGTATGCCCTGGCCCAAGGGTGCGCAATAGCTTTTCGAGAAGTTTTTTCGGTATTTTTCTTAATTCATGGGGTTGCCCACAGACCTGCCTATGTCACCCACAGGATGACCCCAGTTGTGCACATCTTTTCCACATTTTCGGGCCCGAGATGGGTCAGAGAATTGCAGAAATTGCGTGGATCACGACACCGGCAAGTCCGCCGACCACGGTTCCGTTGATCCGAATGAACTGAAGATCGCGTCCAACATGGAGCTCGATGCGCTCGGCAGTCTCCTTGCCGTCCCACCGATTGACGGTCGCGGAGATGATAGTTGCGACTTCGTGTCCGTAGTTGTTGACCGCGTATGCCGCGATGTCGGAGATGGTCGCATCGAGACGACGGCTCAGGTCCGGATCATCTATCAGCTTCTGTCCGAAGGCGTCGACCTCCTCGCGGGCTCGCCGTCGCAGGAGTCCGTTCTCGTCGCCCAATGAACCGATCAACGCTCGGCGCAATGCGTCCCACAACTGGATCGACGTGGCGATCACCCTGGGCTGCGACAGCATGCGCTGCTTCAGGTTCTCAGCGCGCCCCATGGTCACTGGGTCATGCTGCAGATCGTGGGCGAGCTGGACGAGCCAGCGATCGAGCGTCACGCGGGCAGGGTGACCCGGCGTACGACTGATCTCGGCCACCCACTCGACGACCTGCTCGTGGACCCAGCCAGCGACTCTCTTGTCGAGCCACTGCGGCGTCCATGTCGGTGCACGGTTCTCGATCAGGGCCGCAACTTCATCGTCGTTGTGCAACAGCCAACGGCCGAGCTCGTCGAGCACCAGGTCGACCAGGCCGCGATGAGCATCGTCGCGCAGGATCTCCTCGAGCAGTTGCCCAACAACCGGACTCAGGTGCTCTTCCTTCATCCGTGGAATGAGCGCTTCCTCGATGATGGCCGCGACGTCGGTCTCCTTGATGTGCGACAGCGCATCAGACAGGATCCGTGACGCCTCAGTGACGACGCGCTGGCTGTGCTCGCCCGTCACCAACCAGTCACCGATGCGGCGGCTGACCTCAGCGGACTGGATCCGCTCGCGGATGACGTCTTCGCGAAGAAAGTTTTCGGCGACGAACTCCTGCAGGCTCTCCCCCAGCGACTCCTTGCGGTTCGGGATGATCGCGGTGTGCGGGATGGGAAGCCCCAATGGATGGCGGAACAGCGCCGTCACGGCGAACCAGTCGGCGATCGCGCCGACCATCGCGGCTTCGGCTCCCGCATTGACGTATCCGATGAAGCCGTCGTGATCCCGGGTGAAGACGTAGATGATCGCTGCGAGGACGAGCAACGAGAGCGCGAGCGCCTTCATCCGTCGTAGACCCTTGAGTCGCGCCTGGTCGCCCTCCGACAAACCCTCCGGCATCTGGAAGCTCGCGGTGCTTTCTGGCGACGTCACACGCCGAACACTATCGGCGACGTACGGGGGCCGCGCTGCGTACACTTTCCGGCATGAGCTTCAACGAAGGCGCATCGCTGGACACAAGTCAGGTCACCGGCGGTGGCGGAGGTCGTAGTGGAGCTGTGATCGGCGGTGGTGCCGGCGGCATCATCCTCCTGATCCTCGGCCTCATCTTTGGACAGAACCTCACTGGCTCGTCCAACCCGTTCGACACCGGTCAGGTGACCGGTGCTGGCGAGGAGTCAGCGGCGACGTTTGACCAGTGCAAGACCGGCGCAGACGCCAACCGTGATGTCACCTGCCGAATCATCGGCACTGTCAACAGCGTGCAGGACTATTGGACTGACGCGCTCCCGGCGGACGTCAAGCGGCAGTACACCGAAGCCAAGACCGTGATCTTTTCCGGTTCTACCCAGTCCGCGTGTGGCACGGCGTCAGGCGCCACCGGGCCCTTCTATTGTCCGGCAGACCAGCGCATCTACATCGACGGAGCGTTCTTCGACGAGCTCACCTCCAAGTTCGGTGCCGATGACGGGGCGTTGGCCCAGGAGTATGTCGTGGCGCACGAGTATGGCCACCACATCGAGAACATCCTCGGCTTCCTCGCCAAGGGACAGGACGGCAAGACCGGACCGCTCAGCGGCGGCGTACGTATTGAGCTCATGGCCGACTGCATGGCTGGCGTCTGGGCCAACCACGCCGCCAACACCGAGGATGACAACGGGGTGACCCTGCTGAAGCCCCTCACTGACGAAGACATCAAGTCAGCGCTCTCAGCTGCCCGCGCAGTAGGCGACGACAGCATTCAGTCCATGCAGGGCGGGAGCGTCAACCCGGAGAGCTGGACGCACGGTTCGAGCGAGTCCCGCGAGAAGTGGTTCACGACGGGCTACAAGAGCGGCAACGTCAACACCTGCGACACGTTCTCGACGAACGACCTCTGATCGGTGGATGGGACTCGGCCCTCCACGCCACGGTTTCGCGCTGAACTCTGGATCGTCCTGGGGTTGTCGCTCGGCCAGTCAGCGGTCTACGCACTCCTCAGCCTGATCATCCAGCTGACCGGCAAGGGCGTACGCAACTCGACTGCGACGCTCAACGGCTCGCGCAGCGACCGTGAGTGGCTCGACTTCACCCTCCAGGTGCTCGGGATCGGCTTCGCGCTGGTACCTGTCGTGCTGGCGCTCTACCTACTGAGCCTCGATCCCGACAAGCCATCACCACTGCGTCGGCTGGGCATCACGGGTACGAGTCGCGGCCGCGACGTGCTCTGGGGCATGGGACTTGCTGCGGTCATCGGTCTGCCCGGACTTGGCCTGTACGCCGCCGGGCGAGAGCTCGGCATCACCGCGCAGGTCATCCCGGCACCGGTCGACCAGTACTGGTGGACGATCCCGGTCCTGATTCTGGCAGCGCTGCAGAACGCGATCCTCGAAGAGGTCGTCGTGGTCGGCTTCGTGATGACCCGGCTGCGTCAGATCGGCTGGAACGTCTGGGCGACGATTGTGACGAGCGCACTCATCCGCGGCAGCTATCACCTCTACCAAGGCTTCGGCCAAGCTCTCGGCAACTTCGTGATGGGACTGGTCTTCGGCTATTGGTTCACGAAGACGAAGCGCGTGCTCCCGCTGATCGTGGCTCATACGATCCTCGATGTCATCGTGTTCGTCGGCTACGCAGTCCTCAAGGAACACGTGGACTGGTTGTGAAGCACCCATGAAGACGACGTACGACCCCGCGCTGCCGATCACGGCTCGGCATGACGACATCGCGGCTGCGATGCGCGACCACCAGGTCATCGTCGTTGCCGGCGAGACCGGGTCCGGCAAGACGACCCAGCTGCCCAAGATCGCGTACGAGCTGGGACAGCGCAGCATCGCGCATACCCAGCCGCGGCGGATTGCCGCACGTTCAGTCGCCAAGCGCATCGCCGAAGAGTGCGATGTCGAGCTCGGTGCGGAGGTCGGCTACGCCGTCCGATTCGACGACAAGACGTCTGCCGACACCGCGATCCGGTTGGTCACCGACGGACTGCTTCTGGCCGAGGTGCATTCCGATCGCAGGCTCAAGCGTTACGACACGATCATCATCGACGAGGCGCACGAGCGGTCGCTGTCGATCGACTTCCTTCTCGGCTACCTGAAGCAGCTGCTCCCCCGCCGTCCTGACCTCAAGGTTGTCATCACCTCAGCGACGATCGATGTCGACCGGTTTGCGGAGATGTTCGACGCCCCAGTGATCGAGGTCAGCGGCCGTACGTACCCGGTCGAGGTTCGCTACCGACCACTCGACGAGACCGGTGCAGACGACCAGCTCGACGCGATCGCTGCCGCCATCTCCGAGCTCCCGCGTGACGGCGACATCCTCGTCTTCATGTCCGGCGAGCGAGAGATCCGCGATGCGACGGACTACCTGCTGGGGAAGAAGTACCCGCGTACCGAGATCCTGCCGCTGTTCGGACGCCTGGCCGCCGCCGACCAGCAGAAGATCTTCAGCTCGCACCCAGGCCGCCGGATCGTGCTGGCCACCAATGTGGCGGAGACATCCCTGACGGTGCCCGGCATACGTCACGTCATTGATCCTGGGTTCGCCCGCATCTCGCGCTTCAGTCAACGCCTCAAGGTCCAGCGACTGCCCATCGAGCCCATCTCGCAGGCCAGTGCCGCACAACGATCAGGTCGCTGCGGTCGAGTCGCTGACGGCATCTGCATCCGGCTGTATTCGGAGGAGGACTTCGACGGCCGGCCCGAGTTCACCGACCCAGAGATCCAGCGGACCAACCTCGCCTCGGTCCTGCTGCAGATGGCTTCGCTCGACCTTGGCGCGATCAAGGACTTCCCATTCCTCGATCCCCCTGACTCACGCGCCGTCACGGACGGTCTCAATCTTCTGTACGAGCTCGGCGCCATGCACGCGGAACGGCTCACCAAGGTCGGCCGCAAGATGGCCACCCTGCCGACCGATCCGCGGCTGGGCCGCATGCTGCTCGCTGCCGACAAGCTCGGGTGCCTTGCCGACGTACTCGTGATCGTGTCTGCCATGTCGATCCAGGACCCTCGTGAGCGCCCGCTCGAGCACCAGCAGGCTGCCGACGAGAAGCACCGCCGCTTCGTGGAGCCCGACTCGGACTTCCTGTCGTGGCTCACGCTGTGGAAGTACATCCGCGAGCAGCGCGACAACCTTTCGAGCTCTGCGTTCCGGCGTATGTGTCGCGACGAATACCTGCACTACCTGCGCATACGTGAGTGGCAGGACGTGCACTCGCAGCTGCGACGGACCGCCAAGGATCTCGGCATGAAGGCGGGAAGCCCGAACGCCGATCCGGACCTCGTGCACCAGGCACTACTGAGCGGCCTGCTGTCACACGTGGGTCTCCGGGAGCCGGATGGACGCGAGTTCCTCGGGGCGCGACAGGCGAAGTTCATGATCTTCCCGGGCTCCGGCCTGGCGAAGAAGCCGCCACGTATGGCAATGGTGGGCGAGCTGGTTGAGACGAGCCGGCTCTGGGGTCGTACAGCCGCCAAGATCCAGCCCGAATGGGTGGAGGAAGCTGGCGAGCACCTGGTCAACCGGTCGTACAGCGAGCCGCACTGGTCGACCAAGCGCGGCTCAGTCATGGCGCGCGAGAAGGTCCTGCTCTACGGGATCCCGATCATCGTCGATCGACTGGTCCAGTACGGCCGTGTCGATCCGGTGGTCTCCCGCGACCTGTTCATCCGTCACGCGCTGGTGCAAGGCGAGTGGCGTACGCATCACCGATTCTTCGCCAAGAACCAGGCGATGATCGGTCAGGTCGAGGAGCTCGAGGACCGGCTCCGTCGTCGTGACCTGCGAGTCGATGACGAGACGCTCTATGCGTTCTACGACCAGCGGGTGCCAGCGGACGTGGTCTCGACCCGGCACTTCGACACGTGGTGGAAGAAGACCCGGATCGATCATCCAGATCTGCTGACGTTCGATCCGGCGATGCTGAGTCACGGTGCCGACGGCGCGGACGAGGAGTACCCACGGGAGTGGCATTCAGATGGCGAGGCGTACCCGCTCACGTACGCCTTCGAGCCCGGCATGGAGGACGACGGCGTCACGGTCGACCTGCCGATCGAGCGGCTGCTGACGGTTGACGACCGAGCGTTCGACTGGCATGTGCCCGGTCACCGGGTCGAGCTCGTCACCGAGCTGATCCGTTCGCTGCCCAAACGGTTGCGACGCGAGTTCGTACCCGCAGGACAGTTCGCGCCACGACTCGTGGAGGCGATGGATCCTGGCGCCAGCGATCTGAGCAGCGAGCTGGCCCGACAGATGCGTCTTCTCAACGGAACTGTCGTTCAGCCAGAGGACTTCGATTTCGCGGCGCTGCCAAGTCACCTCCGAGTCACGTTCCGCGTGCTCGAGAATGGCAAGGAGCTCTCGCGGGGCAAGGACCTGGGCGAGCTGCGGACCGAGTTGTCGAGCTACGTACGCGCGGATCTGACGAAGGCTGCCCGCCAGGAGGAACGATCTGGGCTCCTCGACTGGACGGTCGGCGACATCGACCGCACAATCTCGGCGGGTCAGGTCACCGGCTATCCGGCGCTCGTCGACGAAGGCAAGTCCGTTGCACTGCGGGTCCTCGACTCAGAAGCCGAGCAGGCTGCCGCAATGGTGCGCGGCCAGGCCAAGCTCCTTTCGTTCCATCTCGCTGCCCCGGTCCCCCAGATCGGTCGATCACTCGACCTGCACTCAAAGCTGCTGCTCTCAACCGGTCCGTACGCCGATGCCGCTGCGGTGATCGAGGAATGCTGGCTCGCTGCCATTGAGACGCTCATCCCCCGCCACGGCGGACCCGTGTGGGACGAGGAGTCGTTCAACGCGATGCGCGAAGCCATACGGGCGGATGTCTACGACGAGACCGAAAGGGCCGTGCACAGCGTGATCGCCGTGCTCAAGGCGCTGGGCGAGGTCGAGATTGACGACTCGGAGGCGGGCGAGGACGTACGCGTGCAGCTCTCGTGGCTGATCTACAAGGGCTTCATCCGTGACGCCGGAGTGACCCAGCTGCGCCGGCTGCCGCTCTATCTCGAGGCAGCGCGACGCCGGCTGACGTCCGGCAAGACGTCAGCCGACCTCGCTGCAACACAAGAGCTGGAAGCTCGGTTCCACGAGCAGACCGATGGGTTGTCCGCATGGGCCAGGCTCGCGCCAGACGTCCAGCACGTCCGCTGGGCGCTTGAGGAACTACGGCTCAGTCTGTTTGCACAGGACCTACGAACCGCATTCGCGGTGTCGGTGAAGCGCGTAACAGCGCTGGTCGACGCGCTTTAGACGCCGAGCAGGTCGATCACGAACACGAGCGTCTTGCCCGAGAGACGGTGACCTCCACCGGCGGGGCCGTACGCAAGCTCCGGCGGGCATACGAGCTGGCGACGACCGCCAACCTTCATGCCCGGGATGCCCTGCTGCCATGCCGGGATCAGCTGCGGCAGCGGGAAGTTGGCGGACTGGCCGCGATCCCACGAAGCGTCGAACTGCTCGCCGGTGTCGAACTCGACGCCAACGTAGTGAACGTCGACGTTGCCGCCGGGAACAGCCTCTGCGCCATCGCCCTCGATCAGATCGGTGATCTGCAGCTCGGTCGGCGGGGGTCCCTCGATGAAGTCAATTTCAGGCTTGTCAGTCATGCGTCGATCCTAGAGGGTCCGCGGATGGGAGCGCCGATCAAGGGAGCGGGTCTCAGGTGCTGGGCCCGCAAGGCAGAGGAGGAAGGCGCACCGGGGTTGTGCGACGACCGACGATAACGACGCGGGCACGGCGCATGAGGCGCGCGAGTCAGGCGATTCCCCATCCGTGGCCCCTCGAATATGGCGTCGCTGTAACAATGGCCAGATGCGCGCCACGATCCTCCATGCTGCCCGCGACATCCGCCTCGACGATGTCTCCGATCCTCAACTCCACGACGACGGTGATGCGATCGTTCGCGTGGTTGCGTCCTGCGTCTGCGG
>JAKFCR010000172.1:0-7658 GCA_036676545.1 Aeromicrobium sp.
GCCAGCCACATCGGCAAGGGCGACCCCGAACCGAAGTCGCCCGTCTCGATTGCACCTGACACAGAGGAAGGGGGCCACTGATGACTGTCACCGATCTGGTCGCGGCCGAACTGCCCCCGCTCGACGCGCCTCATATCGAGTACTCGCTGCTCGCACCGCTGTTCATCATCGCCGGCGTTGCTGTGGTCGGCGTCGTGTTCGAGGCGGCCCTGCCGCGCAGGGTGCGTTTCGTGGCCCAGACGATCCTCGCGGTCGTCGGTGTCATCGCGGCGTTCGTCGACATCGTGTGGGTCTACCAACACCTCGACAAGATCGACGACCCCGAGCTCGCTCGCGGCGTCATCGGAGCCGAAGGTGCGCTGTCGATCGACGGTCCCGGCGTCTTCACGTGGGGCATTCTGCTGGTCTTCGCACTGATGAGCATGTTGCTGTTCGCCGAGCGTCGACTCGAAGGTGGCCTCAGCGCGTTCACGGGCCGTGCCGCCGACGCTCCAGGCTCAGCCGGCGAGGCCGAGGCGATCTCAAAGCGTATCGAGCACACCGAGGTCTTCCCACTGGCGATGTTCTCGCTGGTCGGCATGATGCTGTTCGCCACCTCCAACGACCTCCTGACAATGTTCGTCGCACTTGAGGTGCTCTCGCTTCCGCTCTACCTGCTGTGCGGCATCGCCCGCCGTCGCAGGCTGCTGAGCCAGGAAGCCGCACTCAAGTACTTCCTGCTTGGCGCCTTCTCGTCAGTGTTCTTCCTGTACGGCATCGCGCTGACGTACGGATTCGCTGGCAGCTTCCGCCTCTCCGACATTGACGTTGCGGTGTCGACTCGTACCGGCGGCACCAACATGTTGCTGGCTGCGATCGCCCTGATGGTGGTGGGCCTGCTGTTCAAGATCGGTGCTGTGCCCTTCCACACGTGGACGCCGGACGTCTACCAAGGAGCGCCGACCCCGGTCACGGCGTTCATGGCCGCAGGCACCAAGGCTGCAGCGTTCATCGCGATGCTGCGCGTGCTCTTCGTCGCGTTCGGTGGCTCGTCGTGGGACTGGCGACCGACGATCATCGCGATCGCCGTCATCACGATGTTCCTCGGTGCTGTCGTCTCGATCTCGCAGACCGACGTCAAGCGCATGCTGGCCTACTCGTCGATCGCCCATGCTGGCTTCCTGTTGGTTGGCCTGGTCGGTGTCTACGGCGGCGTTGCCGGCGAGGAGCGGATCACCTCGGTTTCGAGCATCCTGTTCTACCTCACGGTCTACGGTGTCGCCTCGATCGGTGCCTTCGCCGTCGTGACCCTCGTACGCGACTCCGGCGGTGAGACGACGCATCTCTCGCGCTGGGCCGGACTCGGCAAGACCTCTCCGCTGCTGGCCGGATCGTTCGCGCTGTTCATGCTGTCCTTCGCCGGCATCCCGCTGACGGGAGGCTTCATCGGAAAGTGGAGCGTCTTCACCGCGGCATGGTCAGGCGGCGTGTGGCCGCTGGTCGTCATTGGCGTGCTGGTGAGCGCCTTGGCGGCGTACTTCTACGTACGCGTCATCGTGCTGATGTTCTTCACCGATCCGGTGGGGGACGGGCCGACGGTCGCCGTCCCGAGCGTGCTGACTACCGTAGTGATCGCCTTCGCCGTCGTGGCGACGGTCGGTCTGGGTATCCTTCCCGGACCGCTGCTCGATCTTGCGCAGCACGCCGGCGCCTTCGTGCGCTGACGGTTTCTGAGGAGTTCTCGCGTGTCCAGTCTGGGTGTTCCATTCACCGATGGCGCCCTTGAAGCGCGCGTTCAGGCCGGAATCAACGAGATCGAACGGCAGTTGGCGATCGCGGTCGACAGCCCCGAGGCATTCGTCGCCGAGGCGGCAGCGCACCTGCTCAACGCCGGCGGCAAACGTTTCCGACCGTTGCTGGTCATGCTGGCAGCCGAGTTCGGTGACCAGGCGCACGCTGACGTACCGCGCGCTGCCGTTGTCGTCGAGCTGACCCACCTGGCGACGCTCTATCACGATGATGTGATGGACGAGGCGTCGATGCGTCGCGGTGCGCCGAGTGCCAACTCGCGTTGGGGCAACTCCGTCGCGATCCTCGTTGGCGACTATCTCTTCGCCCAGGCGTCGGACCTGGTGTCAGATCTCGGCCCCGAGTCCGTACGCATCCAGGCGCGTACGTTCTCGCGTCTCGTCCAGGGACAGATCCGCGAGACCCTCGGTCCGTCCGAGGGTGACGACCAGCTCGAGCACTACCTGTCGGTGGTGGCCGACAAGACCGGCTCACTCATCGCCACCGCCGCCCGCCTTGGCGCCAAGATGGCCGGAGCGCCGCTCGACGTGCAGGACACGTTGACGGAGTTCGGTGAACGCATCGGCGCTGCCTTCCAGCTCAGCGACGACATCATCGACATCGCCAGCGAGACCGATGACTCGGGCAAGACTCCTGGCACCGATCTGCGCGAAGGCGTACCCACCCTTCCGACTTTGCTTGCGCTGCGCTCGGCCGATCCCGAGAGCGAGCGGCTCCGGTCCCTGCTGGCCAAGCCGCTGACGGACGATGCCGAGCTTGCCGAAGCCATCACGCTGCTGCGCGTCCACCCGGCCATGGACGAGGCGCGTGCCTACGTACGCGCCGAGACTGACGCCGCACAGGTGCTGCTGGCGAAGCTCCCGGACAACGCGGCCCGCGAGGCTCTCCAGGCCCTCTGCACTACCGTCGCCACCCGTCTCGGTTAGCACTCGATCGGGGCTGGCACCAGCTTCGAAGCACGCCTTCGGTTGGCGAGGTTGTCAGCCGTGAACACGACCAGTGCGAGCCAGACGAGGATGAAGCCCACCCAGCGGGCACTGCTCATGTCCTCGTCGAAGATCCACAGTCCGAAGATGAACTGAAGGATCGGGCCGAGGTACTGCAGCAGGCCGATGGTCGTCAGCGTCAGTCGTGTTGCGGCCGCGCCGAACAGCAGAAGCGGGATGGCGGTGACAACCCCCGTTCCGATGAGCAGCAGGACGTTGCCGACTCCGGCGTGGCCGAAAGTCAGGTCATTGCGAAGCTCGAGGACTATCAGGAATGAGAGGGCGACGGGCGCGAGGATCAGCGTTTCCATGCCGAGACCGTCGAACGTGTTGAGGTTGGCCTTCTTCTTGAGGAACCCGTACGTCGCGAACGAGAACGCGAGCAGCAACGCGATCCACGGCGGTCGCCCGTAGTCGACTGCGAGCACGAGTACGGCGATACCGCCGATCGCCACTGCCGCCCACTGCACGGGCCGCAAGGTTTCCTTGAGGATGAACACGCCAAGCAGCACCGTCACCAGGGGGTTGATGAAGTAGCCGAGCGATGTCTCGATCACGTGGCCGTTGGTCACGCCGTAGATGAAGCCGCCCCAGTTGAACGAGATGACGATCGATGCACAGATCAGGATCACCATCATGCGGCGATCCTTGGCGATGCTGCGGAACGTCTTCCAACGACGGGTGATCGCAATGAGCACCAGCACGAACAGCAGCGACCAGATGACCCGGTGGGCGAGGATCTCGAGCGACCCGGCGGGGTCGAGCAAGGGCCAGTAGAGCGGGAAGAATCCCCAGCAGAGATACGCCGCAGCGCCAAGCAATATGCCGCTGCGCGAGTCGTTCACGGATAGAGCGTACGCCGGTGTGAGCGCATGGATTGGCAGCCGTTCAACGTTGTCCGAATGTCTGCCAGATATGGCTGGAATGCTGGCGGCTGCTAGCGCACGAGGTGGGCAATCCACGTGCGAGCGAGCCACTCGGCATACTGCTCATCGGTCCAACCACGCTCGGTGACGAGCTGGTGCCACAGGTGACCATCGGTGGTCGCCCACATGATGTCGCGGCACTCTTCCTCGCTGACCCGGAGCTGTCCGGTGGCGGCGGCCTCGCTGGCCATCACCGAGAGGCCAGCCAACCGCTGGCGCTCCATCTCTGCGGCCATCTTCGCGGCGCTCGGCTCGCTGGCCGCGGCGCCCTGCACGGATCGCACGAACGGGGTCATACGGCGAGCGGTCGCGGTCGAGAACCGGGCGTGCAGCTCGAGTCGTTTGGCCAGGTTGGGCTCTGCACGAATCGCCATCACCTCTGGGCGCTCATGGAAGACCACCTCCTCGTCGTCGCCGCCGATGGTGACGTCCCAGGTCCGGTGCAGGAGCGTCGCTTTGTTCCGAAAGGTCGCATAGATCGTCTCGGGCGAGACTCCGGCTCGGTCGGCGACCTGCGCAATGGTCGTACGGCCGTAGCCCTGCCCGACAAAGAGATCGTGCGCGGCGCGCAGGATGGCCCGTTGCGTCTGCTGTGCCTGGGCACGTCGGCCGGTGGAGTCGTACGACCTCTTGACAGGTTTTGTCATTGGATACACCATCTCTGTATTGGAAACAGTAATACTGTATCGAAAGTGGTGAGCAATATGGCGGCAGAAGACTGGTCGCGCGTGTCGGGCGCATGGGAAGCCCACGCGGCGGGTATTGAGCAGACAAACGGCACCGCAACGGAGGTGCTCCTCGAGTTGGCGACGATCGAGCCGGGCGATCGAGTGCTCGAGCTCGGCGCCGGGACCGGGCACTTCGCGGTCCACCTTGCGGAACTGGTCGGAAGTGACGGATCGCTCGTCGCAAGCGACATCTCGCCGGCGATGGTCGACCTGATCGAGCAGAAGCTGGAAGGCCTGCCACAGGCCACGGCACAAGTCATCGACGCTGCCGCAATTTCGGGCCCGGCGGAGGCGTACGACGTCGTGGTCTCTCGCATGGGCCTCATGTTCGTGACCGAACAACTGCAGGCCTTTCAGGAGATCCGGCGTGTCCTTCGGCCTGGTGGCCGACTCGCGACTGCAGTCTGGGCTGCTCCTGGACGCAATCCGTGGATGACGGCAGTCGGGATGTCGGCGGTCATGAATGGTTTGCTGTGCGGCCTGCCGCCGACGATGCCGGGTGGACCGTTCTCGCTGGGAGACCCGGAGCAGCTGGAGAAGCTGGCGCGCGACGCAGGCTTTCCCGACGTACGCGTCGAAACGGCCGAGTACACCCGCCACTACGACAGCGCGGCGGAGCACTTCGACATGGTCCGGGTCTTGGCGCCACCGATCTCTGCGGCACTCGAGGGCGCCACCCCAGAGCAGGTGGAGGCTGTTCGTCGGAGCGTTGGGGAGTTCCTGGCGCCATACGAGTCCAATGACGGCGGCTACGACGTTCCGGCTTGCGCTCTCGTGCTTCGCGCCTCCTGACAGCCGCCGGGGACGCGGCCATCGCCTAACCTCTATGGCATGACCGTCGACCGGCTCGCGGCTGCGAAGTTCGAGACCTACGGGACCTCACATCTCGTCGTGCTCGCGATCTTCGCGGTCGGAGTTGTTGCCGTCATCCTGCTCGGCCGCAGGCTGCGCGACACGGCGGCCGAGGTGCCTCTGCGACGTACGTTCGCCGTGGCCATCGTCGCGGTCGCGTTGCCGCTGCAGATCCTGCAGTTCATTCCGAGCGAGTGGGACCTGCAGACCTCGCTGCCGCTGGCGCTGTGTGACTACGCCTGGCTGTTCGCGGTGCACGCGCTGTGGACGCGCAATGCTCTGAGCGCAACCATTACGTACCTATGGGGAATCACACTCACGACACAGGGCATTTTCACGCCCGATCTTGGGTCGGAGTTCCCCGAGCTGCGGTTCCTGATGTTCTGGGGCATGCACCTGCTGATCGTCTGGACCGCGGTGCTGCTCGTGTTTGGTCTGCGGATCCTGCCGACGTGGCGCTACTACCGCGTCACCGTCGTCATCACCGTGATCTGGGCGGTCGTGACGTACATCTTCAACGTCGTGGCGGATACGAACTACGGCTACCTCAACGAGCTGCCGAAGAGTGCGTCGCTGCTCGACTTCCTCGGCCCCTGGCCCTTGTATGTCGTGCTCGAGATCCTGATCGTGCTCGTCGTCTGGGCGCTGCTCACCTGGCCGTGGGCCCGTGAGCGAGTCAGTGGACGATCGTGACCTTCTGGCTCTCGCCCTCGTGAACGACGTGCGTCGTCTTTGAAGTTCCGTCACTGAGCGAAAGGTCGTACGAGGGCGCATCCCGAACCAGGACGTTCACAGTCGTTTCGCAGGCACCGCTCTTGAGCAGTCTTGCTTCGGACGGAACAAACTCCTGGCGAACCTGGAATGTTGACGCGTCGTCGGTCGGCTGGCTGACGCTGATTGTCGTGGTGCTCGGGCCGTACGCGAGGATGCACATTTGGCCGTTGACTTTCCAGATTCCCAGTGGGGCTTCGTCGCGAATCGTCAGGACAAGCTTGTGGCGGCGCGCTTCCGTCTCTTCCTGCATTTCCTCAAGAGCGATACGCATCTGCTCTGCCTCAAGCTGACCGCGTTCATCGGCCGATTGGGTGCTGAACAAGGCCGTTTTTTCGGGCTTCGCCGTCGTGTCGTCGTCCAGGCTGCGTTGGGCAATAGTCACCCCGACTGCCACGAGAGCGGCTAGTGCCAGCGCCGCCACTGCGTAGGTGCCCTTCATTTCGAAACCCCCCGATTGACCGGTGACCAGAGCGTACGGTGCGTAGGGCCCAGGTGCCACCACTGAAATGCGCGGCGTTTGCGGTCAGCGAGGGGCTTCTTCCCTAGACTCACTCCATGGGCGCCTACCTCGATGACTACCGAGCCGTCGGCGTCATCATCCTGGTCGGGTTCGTGCTCGCGGGGGGCATGCTCGGCGCCAACCGATTGTTCCGCCCCAGTGTTCCGGCGCGCGAGAAGACCGTCACGTACGAGTCGGGTGTCGACCCGATCGGCGAGGGGTGGTCGCAGTCGAATGTCCGCTACTTCGTCTATGCGTTCCTGTACGTGATCTTCGCGGTCGATGCGGTGTTCCTGTTCCCGTGGGCAGTGGTGCTTGAGGACATCGGCAAGGCAGCCGCGATCGAGATGGGCATCTTCATCGGCATCATCGTGGTCGGACTCGTTTATGCGTGGCGCAAGGGAGTCCTGTCGTGGACCCCGTAGGCGTACAGCGAATTGACCTGCCGATGCCGACAGTCGGTCTGGGCACGGCGATCGCGCCCAAGCCGGCGCGCTACATCCTCAACTGGGGGCGCAAGTACTCACTGTGGGTCTTCAACTTCGGGCTGGCGTGCTGCGCGATTGAGTTCATCGCGACGTCGATGTCCCGCCACGACTTCATCCGGCTCGGCGTGATCCCCTTCGCGATGGGCCCCCGCCAAGCCGACCTCATGGTCGTGTCCGGCACGGTCACCGACAAGATGGCGCCGGCCATCAAGCGTCTCTATGACCAGATGCCCGAGCCCAAGTACGTCATCAGCTTCGGCTCCTGCGCCAACTCCGGCGGTCCTTACTGGGACTCCTACAGCGTCACCAAGGGCGTCGACCAGATCATCCCCGTTGACGTCTACATCCCGGGTTGCCCGCCCCGACCCGAGGCACTGCTCAACGGCATCGTGACCCTGCAGAAGCAGATCGCCGGTGAGAACCTCGCCGATCGCTACAAGCGTTCGACCACGTCGTTGCTCAGCCCGAAGATCGAGCCACCCGTACTGAGCGAGCGCAGCGAGTGAACCGACAGATATCAGTCACGGCATTGCCTCCGTATCGTGGGTTTATCTCGGAGGTAGTGCTGTGACACTGGCCGAGAACACCTTCGGCCCACCGCACCGGGTGGTCGAAGT
>JAKFCR010000173.1:0-2927 GCA_036676545.1 Aeromicrobium sp.
CGGAGTCGGCGCTGCTCGGTCCGCGCCTCCCCGAGCCAAGGTGCTCGGCGAGGCAAAGGTTCTCTTCATCGACAACTACGACTCGTTCGTCTACAACCTCGTGCAGTACGTCGGCGAGCTCGGCGCCACGGCGGAGGTGGTCCGCAATGACGCGATCACGGTCGATGAGCTCGTCGCAGCGCGTGAGCGAGGCGACTTCACGCACCTGATCGTCTCGCCCGGTCCCGGCACGCCAGCCGATGCGGGCATCAGCATCGAGGCAATCCGTCGTCTCGGCCCGACGACGCCGACCCTGGGCGTCTGCCTCGGTCACCAGGCGATCGGCGAGGTCTACGGAGCCACCGTCGTACGCGCTCCCGAGATCGTGCACGGCAAGCCGTCGCTGGTGCACCACGACGGTCTCGGCGCCTACGCAGGACTGCCGACGCCGCTGGTCTGCGCGCGCTATCACTCGCTCGTCATCGATCCGGCGACATTGCCCGACGAGCTCGAGGCGACAGCGCATACTGCATCAGGCATCCTCATGGGCGTTCGTCACCGTACGCATCCGGTCGAGGGTGTGCAGATGCATCCCGAATCCATCCTGACGGCGCGCGGCCACGACATGCTCCAGTCCTTCCTCGCCAACTAGGATGGTCCCCTATGTATGACGGCGTGATTCAGGATCTGATCGATGAGCTCGGGCGACTCCCCGGCATCGGTCCCAAGAGCGCGCAACGCATCGCCTTCTTCCTGCTCGACTCCGATCCTGAAGACGTACGCCGCTTCGCCTCGACGTTGACCGAGGTCAAGGACAAGGTCCACTTCTGCTCGATCTGCGGCAATGTCACGGTCGACACCGAGTGCCGCATCTGTTCAGATCCGCGCCGCGACCTCAGCGTGCTGTGCGTTGTCGAGGAGTCCAAGGACGTCGTCGCGATCGAACGCACCCGTGAGTTCCGCGGCCGCTATCACGTGCTGGGCGGCGCGATCTCGCCGATCGCCGGCATCGGCCCCGACCAGCTGCGCATCAAGGAGCTGCTCCAGCGCCTGCAGGACGGTGCCGTCACCGAGGTCATCATCGCCACCGATCCCAACCTCGAGGGCGAGGCGACGGCGACCTACTTGATCCGCATGCTGTCGCCGTATGGACTGCGCGTGAGCAAGCTCGCCAGTGGTCTCCCGGTTGGCGGTGACCTCGAGTACGCCGATGAGCTCACCCTCGGTCGGGCGTTCGAAGGACGCACGACCATCGGCAACGCAGCGGCCAGCTGAGGGTTGCCAGCCCGGCTGGAGCGGGACCACACTCAGTCATGCCAACTTCGCCACCAGACTTCAGCGATCTCAGCGCTGTCTTCATCAACGCGACGCTGAAGAAGTCCCCCGAGACCAGCAACACCGAGGCACTCGTCGACAAGAGTGCCGACATCATGCGCAGCCATGGCGTGGGTGTCACCAAGATCCGTGCGATCGACCACCAGATCGCCACCGGCGTCTATCCAGACATGACCGAGCACGGGTGGGATGTCGACGAGTGGCCGGGCATCCTCGACCAGGTCATGGCGGCCGAGATCCTCGTGCTGGCCGGACCGATCTGGCTCGGCGACAACAGCAGCATCATGAAGCAGGTCATCGAACGGCTCTACTCGGCGTCGAGCATCCTCAACGACGACGGCCAGTATGCGTTCTACGGCCGCGTCGGCGGCTGCGTCATCACCGGCAACGAGGACGGCATCAAGCACTGCGCCATGAACGTCCTCTACAGCCTCCAGCATGTCGGGTTCACGATCCCGCCACAGGCCGACGCTGGCTGGATCGGCGAGGCCGGGCCCGGCCCGTCGTACCTCGACGCCGGTTCGGGTGGGCCCGAAAACGACTTCACCAACCGCAACACGACGTTCATGACCTACAACCTGCTCCACGCCGCGAAACAGCTGAAGGACGCTGGCGGCATCCCTGCGTACGGCAATCAGCGCACTGTGTGGGACGCCGGCGTGCATTCGTACGCGAAGGACTCCGGCTCACCCAACCCCGAGTACCGCTAGTCGACTGACCGTTATTCGCTGTCTCGCGGCAGGATCGCGGCTGCCGCCGATGTGGCGCTACCGGTAGACTGAGCGGGCGCAGCGTCGCGCATCCGTACATCACCACCCAGTCAGGAACGGGCTCGTGGGCATTGTCGTCCAGAAGTACGGCGGCTCCTCGGTTGCCGACGCAACCAGCATCAAGAGAGTCGCCCAGCGCATCGTCGCGACCAAAAAAGCCGGTCACGACGTTGTCGTCGTGGTCTCAGCCATGGGCGACACCACGGATGACCTCATCGATCTTGCCAACCAGGTAGCCCCGCTGCCGCCGGGCCGCGAGCTCGACATGCTGCTCACCGCAGGCGAGCGCATCAGCATGGCCGTCCTCGCGATGGCGATCGGAACTCTCGGCCAGGAAGCCCGTTCGTTCACTGGCTCGCAGGCCGGTGTCATCACCGACTCCGAGCACGGCAAGGCCAAGATCATCGACGTCACTCCGGGACGCATCGAAGCGGCACTCGCCGAAGGCGCTGTCGCCATCGTCGCCGGGTTCCAGGGCGTCTCGCAGACCACCAAGGACATCACCACGCTCGGCCGTGGTGGTTCCGACACCACCGCCGTGGCGCTCGCGGCTGCGCTCAAGGCCGACGTCTGCGAGATATACACCGACGTCGACGGCATCTTCACCGCCGATCCGCGCATCGTTGCCGACGCGTGCCAGATCCCGCGCATCTCGTACGAAGAGATGCTCGAGATGGCAGCCAGCGGTGCCAAGATCCTGCACCTGCGGTGCGTCGAGTACGCCCGCCGCAACGACATCCCGATCCACGTACGGTCGTCGTTCTCCGACAAGACCGGCACCTGGGTCGTCAAGACCGAGGACGTCATCCAAGAGGGGTCCACCATGGAACAAGCAATCATTTC
>JAKFCR010000174.1:0-2283 GCA_036676545.1 Aeromicrobium sp.
GTGGAGCCGCTTATCGGAATCGAACCGATGACCTTTTCATTACGAGTGAAACGCTCTACCGACTGAGCTAAAGCGGCCGAGGTTCAGCGAGGATCGCCCGCCGAACCGAAGCAAGAGTCTACCGGTTGGCCGTACCGGGAACGAACTGACCTCAGCACCGTAGAATCGCATCCGTGACTGACGCAACGCAGGCAGAGCTCGAGGAGATTCGGGCGAGCATCGACAACATCGATGCCGCACTGATTCATGTGTTGGCAGAGCGATTCAAGTACACCAAGCGTGTCGGCAAGCTCAAGGCCGAGCACAGCATGCCGCCGGCCGACCCCGAGCGTGAGTCACGGCAGATCACCAGGCTCCGCGCCCTTGCCGCAGAGGCCGATCTTGACCCGGCATTCGCCGAGAAGTTCATCAACTTCATCATCGAAGAAGTGATCCGCCACCACGAGGCCATCCGCCACTAAGCCGCGGGTCTGGTCGCGTTCGCACGGCGGGTTTACGCTACCTGCATGGCTCTCGCAGACGACATCCTGGCCGGCATCGACTCCGGCACCCTCGACAACATCGCCCAGCAGCTTGGCATCGAGCCCGGCAAGGTGCAGGAGGTCCTCAAGGACAGCCTCCCCGCCCTGCTCGGCGGCCTCGACAAGAACGTCCAGAGCGGTGACGGCGCAGCATCGCTGGCCAGCGCGCTCGGCGACCACGCCGAAGCCCAGCCGCTCGGCGACCTCGGCGCCCTGATCAGTGGGGTGGCCGGCAGCGGCATTCTCGAGAAGGTGCTCGGCGGTTCCACGCCCGATGTCTCGCAGGCGATCGGCGACAAGGCCGGCGTCTCCGGCATCGACGTCCAGAAGATCCTCAAGATCGCTGCGCCGATCGTGATGGCGTTCCTCGCGTCGCGCGTCGCCAAGGGCGGCAGCGCCGATCCCGCAGTGGTCAAGCAGGAAGTGGAGAAGGCCAACTCGACGGCCAAGTCAGACGCTCCCGACCTCGGCTCGATCCTCGGCAGCCTGCTCGGCGGCGCGAAGTAGCGCGAGCTACTTGCAGAGCAACCCGTCCTTGGGCACCGTCCCGGAGACGAGGTACTCGTCAACCGCTTTGCTGATGCACTGGTTGCCGGACGAATACGCCGTGTGCCCGTCACCATCGCGGGAGATCAGCACGCCTGACGCCAGCTGCTTCGCCAGGGACTTGGCTCCTTCGTACGGTGTGGCTGGGTCGCGCGTCGTACCGATCACGACGATCGGGGGTGCACCCTCGCCGTTGATCTTGACCTGCGGGTGAGTCGCCTTGATCGGCCAATCACCGGGCGACAGCGTGCCCCACCCAAGGGCTCGTCCAAACACCGGCGAGATCTTCTCAAAGCGAGGCAGCGCGGCCTCGACCTCCGCCAACGTTGGTGGGTCGGCGACGTCGAGGCTGCTGACTGCGTAGATGACCTCGCCTATGTTGTCGCCGTACTCGCCGGTGCTGGGATCGCGATCGAAGTAGGCGTCGGAGAGTACGAGCAACGTCGTGCCGTCACCCTTGAAAGCTTCTGAGAGTCCCCGCTCAAGGTAGTTCCATGTGCCCTTGTCGTAGAGCGTGACGGCGACTCCGTAGAACGCCAGACCCTCGGTCAGCTCGCGGGAGGGATCTCCCGTCTCCATCGGGGTCTCGTCGAGGGTCCGCATGAGGTCCGAGATCTTGGCGAGACCAGCGTCGAGGTCCTGACCAAGCGGGCACGACGCCTTCTTGATGCAGTCCTTCGCGAACGCCACAAGGGCGCGCTGGAAACCAGTCGCCTGACCGATTGCAGACTCGATGACGCTGAGGGCCGGGTCGACAGCGCCGTCGAGGACCATGCGTCCGACGGTCTTGGGGAAGAGCGTCGCGTAGGTCGCGCCGAGCTGGGTGCCGTAGGAAGCGCCAAACCAGTCCATCTTCTCGCGGCCGAGCAGAGCGCGTACGACGTCCATGTCGCGAGCGGCCTCCTCGGTCGAGACATGGGCCGCGAGCTCACCGCCCTCACTTTCGCAGGCTGTGCCGAGGTCGGTAACGCTCTTGCGAAGAGCAGCGATCTCCTCAGGAGTGTTGGGGTCGGGATCGACGTTGGTGAAGTCGGAGAAGTCGTCGTCGGACATGCACTCGAGCGGCGCGCTGTCACCGACGCCGCGGGGATCAACGCCGACGATGTCGTAGGTCTCGAGCACTTCGTTGCCGAACTCTGATGCCATCGTGTCGGCGAAGTCGGTCGCGTCGCCGCCGGGCCCACCAGGGTTGACGAAGATGCTGCGCTTGGCCGCG
>JAKFCR010000175.1:0-1630 GCA_036676545.1 Aeromicrobium sp.
GTCTTCTGGGGAGTGACGGACCAGGTCGCCAACTTTGCCGACGCGCAGGGGCAGGAGGCGTGGCGCTACAAGGCGTTCTTCCACGCCATGCTCGACGCGGGTGTCTACCTCCCACCGAGCGCATTCGAGTGCTGGTTCGTCTCGGCTGCTCACGATGCAGAGGCACTCTCTAGAATTGCCGAGGCGCTCCCCGGCGCCGCACGCGCTGCAGCACGAGCCGAGAAGGAAGACTGATGACCGAACGTACGATCGTGCACTTGATGCGCCACGGCGAGGTTCACAACCCCG
This sequence comes from Aeromicrobium sp., assembly GCA_036676545.1. Classification (GTDB taxonomy): domain Bacteria; phylum Actinomycetota; class Actinomycetes; order Propionibacteriales; family Nocardioidaceae; genus Aeromicrobium. Next base: position 289 of record JAKFCR010000175.1, read on the forward strand.
ACGGCGTGCTCTACGGCCGCCTTCCCGAGTACTTCCTGTCCGACCTCGGCCACCAGATGGCGGCCGCGGCTGCCGACTGGCTCGCCAAGAACGAGATCAGGCACCTCGTTGCATCGCCGCTCGAGCGAGCACAACAGACGGCCGAGCCGCTGTCGAAGATCCTCGACGTGCCGATCCACACCGACCCCCGGGTCATCGAGGCAGGCAACCTGTTCGAGGGCAAGACGTTCGGCGTCGGTGACGGTGCGCTCAAGCGCCCGCAGAACTGGTGGAAGCTGCGCAACCCGCTTCGTCCGTCATGGGGCGAGCCCTACAAGGAGATCGCAGCCCGTATGAAGGCCGCCATCGACGACGCTCGCGACGCCGCCCGAGGTCACGAAGCCGTGATCGTGTCGCACCAGCTGCCCGTATGGACGGCCCGTCGCGCGTACGAGAAGAAGAGCTTTGTCCATGACCCCCGCAACCGTGAGTGCTCGCTCGCGAGCCTCACCAGCCTGACTTTCGATGGCGACGAGTTCGTTGGCCTGACCTACGCGGAGCCGGCCGGACACCTGATTCCCGAGGCGCTGCGCAAGAAGTTCGTCGGCGGCGCGTAACCAGTGAGGCACAGGCAGCGTCTCGTTGCGGCGATCGGGGCGCTCGTCCTGGTCGCCGGATGCAGCGGTGCCGGCAACCGTGGAACAACCACCGGATTCGTCAGCGGCAATGGCCAGATCACCGTGGTCGCCGAGGCGGAGCGCAAGCCGGCTCCGACGCTGAAGGGCAACGACCTCGACGGCAAGCCCTTCACATCCGAGACGTATGCGGGCAAGACGCTCGTCGTGAACGTCTGGGGATCCTGGTGCGCGCCATGCCGCAAGGAAGCGCCGGCACTCAAGCTCGTGTCCGACGAGTACGCCGACAAGGATGTTCAGTTCATCGGCATCCTTGTACGTGATGACGTGGCATCAGCGCGAGCGTTCAACCGCAAACGCGACATCACGTACCCGAGCATCGAGGACTACTCCAACCGCAACGGGCTCGGCTTCGCCTCGTCGCTGCCGGCGCAGGCAATCCCGACGACCTGGATCATTGACTCGAAGGGCCGTGTCGCCGTACGGATCGTGTCCGAGAACCTCACGGCGTCGACCCTGTCCGGGCTGATCGATGACGTACAGGCTGGTGTGGCGTGACCGACTGGTTCGTCGACACGGTCGGGTCCGGGTCCCTGATCCTGGCCGTCCCGATCGCAGTGCTCGCGGGACTCGTCTCGTTCTTCTCGCCCTGCGTGCTTCCGCTGCTGCCGGGCTACCTCTCTTACATGACGGGCGTCGGCGTGCAGGATCTTGACACTGCACGTCGT
>JAKFCR010000176.1:0-10070 GCA_036676545.1 Aeromicrobium sp.
TCTGGGCCCTGGCGATGCGCTACCGCGAGGACTACGCCGCGGCGAGCGTTCCGATGCTTCCGTCGGTCGCCAGCTCGGCCGAGGTCGCTCGCCAGATCGTGATCTACAGCTGGGTCATGGTTGGCACCTCGCTCTTGCTGTGGCCCTACACCGGCTGGTTCTACCCGGCGATGGCCATCACGCTCGGCATCATCTTCCTGATCGAGGCGTACGACCTCCGCTCCCGTGCCCGGGACACGGAGGATCTCGCGATCATCAAGCCCATGCGCCTGTTCCACCTGTCGAATGCATACCTCGCGTTGCTCTTTGTCGCAGCCGCCATCGACCCGTTCCTCAAGTGACCACTGGGCTTTTCGAGTGAACGCCGTCGGCAAGGGCGTCATCGCCTTCTTCCTCGGAGTTGGCGTGCTGATGGTCCTCGTCGGGCGCGAGTTCGCGGATCGCGGTGGTGAGACTGGGAACGCGGCGAGCGTCTTCGTCATGATCGGCATGATCTGGACCGGCGTGGCGATGCTCTTGCTCTTCTTGTTCCTCTTCATCGGCCGGGCAACGGCCCGCGACGCCGTCCGTCAGGCTGAGCTGCTGCGCAAGGCCAACGAGAGCTCCGATGGCGCTTCATGAGCTGAGCCCCAGGGCATACCGGTTGGTCGAGGCAGCGCGTTCGACGAATCTCTCTGAGCGATTCTTCGGCCGCTATGTGCGAGTGGGACTGCGTGGACTGCTCGCCGACACCAACCGTGTCGCGTCATGGGACAGGGTGCCCGGCAAGGCAGCGCTGGGCGGCTACGCCTGGCAGCGCGGCGACTTCAGGACCAAACGCTGGATCCCGCAGGGCATCACGACGTCGTCGGACGCGTACGGTCCCGATCCCACCGCCGGAACAGTCGGCGGTCGTCATCTCGTGCTCGTCAGCTGGTACGCCCGCAACCTCTGGGGCTTCTTCTTCGGCTCGCGGATCTCGGTCATGGACTGCACCGACGAGACTCACGCGCCCTACCGGCACGTCCTGCTCGTCAATCCGCGTAGGTTTCTGGGCATCAACTGGCTCACGACCATCCGGGTGCACGCCGGCGGCATGGTTTGGTACGGCCAGTACCTCTACGTCGCGGGCGGGCAGCGCGGCATTCGGGTGTTTCGCCTCGACGACCTCGTACGTGTTCGCAATCGCCTGCGCACCAAGACGTACCGCTACGTGTTGCCACAGTTCACGTCGTACGACGCCGATCACGACAAGACGGTCGGCGAGATGATGTATTCGTTCATGTCGCTCGACCGTTCCGACGATGGGGATCACCTGATCGCGGGGGAGTACGGCCGCAAGGGCGGCAGCCACCGCCTGATGCGATTTCCGCTCGACCGCGAGACTGAGCTTCTCCGTCGCGACGACCGCGGATGGGCTGTGCCGGCCGAGCTCTACGACCGTCAGGTCGAGCGCATGCAGGGCGCGACCCTGGTCGACGGCATTTGGGTCATCACCGCAAGCAACGGCAAGGGCAACCCCGGTGACCTGTGGGTCGGACGACCAGGCGACTACGTACGGCACGCCGGTGTTCTCCCGACAGGGCCAGAGGACATTGCCTACTGGCCGCAGCGGGGCCAGCTCTGGACTGTGTCCGAGTGGCCCCGGCAGCGTTGGGTCTATGCGATTGACGCCGAAAAATGGGCGAAGCGAGCCCCTGACTCCGCCGAGTGAGTCCTTACGCGGATCCGGTCGCAGCCCTAGGATGCGGGAATGTCGAAGACGATCTTCACTCAGGTCTTGCCGCTGCTGTTCAGTGTCTTCAGTGTCGTCCTCTCGGGCTACATGTCCGTACGCCAGCAGCGGATCAGCGCCAAGCTCCGCCTGGAGGAGAACCGGCGCGAGAAGCAGGAGTCGGCCCTTGCTGCCGCCCAGCGCGTGTACGAGCCCATGGCGCAGGCCGCTGCGGAGCTTCAGTCGCGCATCTACAACATCGTCGAGAACGACTGGGTCACGCTGACCAAACGCTACGAAGGACACGGCGACTACCCGACCAAGAGCACGGCCTTCTTGTTCGCCCACTACTTCGGCTGGATCGAGGCGCGCCGGCAGTCGGTGCTCGACTCCAGCGGCAAGGGTGGGCGTGACGACACGGTCCAAAACCTGATCGACGGCGTCACCAAGATCATGCGCCGCGGCGATGACAGCGAGGGTTTCTCGTTCTTCAGCGCCGAGCAGCGAGCCATTGGCGAGCTGATGTTCTTCTGGGAAGTCGTGCCCGACAGCGGCCTTCGTATCCCGCACGTCCTCGGATATGCCGCGTTCTCAACGCGCTACAAGGACGATCCGGCTTTCCGCGAATGGTTCACCCCGGTTGATGCCGGAATGGCGAGGGTGGCTGAGGGTGACAACCGTCGCCTCATCGACATCCAAGGAGCGCTCGTGCACCTGATCCTCGAGCTCGACCCCAACCAGCGCTACACGACCGGCTATGACCTCAAGCCGATCGGTGCCGAGCTGGGCTGGAAGCCGCCGATCGCTACGGACGCGACTGCGGAAGAGCAGCCGACTCAGTAACGGTTGCCTCCATGAGGAGGCGGGTGGCAGCTGCTACCAGGATCGCAGCGCCTACGAGGTGAGCCGCGACCAGCGCGATCGGCAGGTCTGTGAAGTACTGCAGGAACCCGATCGTGCCCTGCGCCAGTTCCACACCGAGCAGGATCACGGCCAACCGTCGGATCGACCCTCGCGCCACAACGCAGAGCAGGATCGTCAGAGCAACCAGGAGATAGACCGAGGCGGCGTGGACGTGGCTCATGACCTGAGGGTCCAGTCCGTTGCGTGGTGCCTTCTTGTCACCTGCATGGGGGCCGCTGCCCGTCACGATCGTCCCCAGATAGACGACGACCCATACAACTGCGTACGTGGCGACGACATGCGCCACATGCGCGCGTGAGCCAGCGAGTCCGCCCCGGACGCGCACCAGCAGCACAGTCGATGCCGCGATCAAGCCCATCGACAGGATCAGGTGCAGCGACACGATCCACGGGTTGAGGTCGGTCAGCACGCTGATACCACCGATGACGGCTTGGAACGGCACGCCGAGAGCAATGATGAGCGCCAGGCGCCGCATCGTCTGCGTCGAGTCGGACCAGCGCCACACTGCGATGAGTGCGGAGATCACGACGAACACCAGCACATACGTGAGCATGCGGTTGCCGAACTCGATGACGCCGTGGGTGCCCAGCTCGCTGTGGGGCACGAACGAGTCGTCGGTGCACTTGGGCCAGGTCGGGCAGCCCAGTCCCGAGGCTGTCAGCCGGACCAGCCCACCCGTGAAGACGATCACCGTGTTGGCCGCGAGAGCTGCCCAGGCCCAACCTTCAACAGAAGCTCGATCAGGTTGGCGGATGCTCGCCAAGAGACTCATTCAGTCACTCCCACTTGAACGTCCTCGACACTCCGAGGCCACAGCAGACAGCCCACATGATCAGGACGACAACCGAGAACGAGCTGAGTCCGTCGCCGGCGAACACGTCGCGCAGGCCCTGTCCGAGTGCGCCAGACGGCAACACCTGGAGTGCATGGCTGGCTGCTTCGGGATAGCGACTCAGCGGGACGATCAGTCCACCACCGACGAGCAGCAACACGTAGACCAGGTTGGCCACCGCCAGCGTCGCCTCAGCGCGCATGATGCCGGCGATGAGCAGGCCGAGTGAACCGAACGCTGCTGTACCGAGAACGACGAGCAGCAGGGCCTCGGCGATCGCCGTCAATCCGCCACTCGGCTCCCAGCCCAGCAGCAGGCCGACAACGGAAAGAATCGCCAGCTGGATCACTTCGATGATCGCGATGGCACCGATCTTGCCGACCAGAAGGCCCCAGCGTGGCAACGGTGATGCACCCAGCCGCTTGATGACCCCGTACCGACGCTCGAAGCCGGTGGCGATGGCGAGCGACGTGAAGGATGTCGACAGCACTGCAAGCGCAAGGATGCCCGGCGTGATGATGTCGATCGGGCGACCGGGACCGAGGTCGACGACCTTGTCGGACCGCGCACCAAGGATCAGCAGCACCAGCGGAATGATCAGAGTCAGCAGCAGCTGCTCGCCGTTGCGCGACAGCAGTCGCAGCTCCATGGAGATCTGGGACCGCAGCATGGCCGTACGCGGCGCCGCGCCTGGCTTGGGGGAGAGGTCCAATGCGGTCATTCGGGGTCCCCGCTAAAGCACGAGTGCGCGTGCATCGCACGTCGCAGATCTTCCGCACAGCACGAGTGGTTTTGTGGGGTGATCATCGCAGGGCCTTCCCGGTCAGCTCAAGGAACCGGTCCTCGAGCGTCTGGCGTTCGACGAGTACCGACTCGGTGAGCACGCCATGAGTGGCGCACCAGGCGGTGAACGTCGCGAGCAGCGCTGGGTCGACGTCACCAGCAATGACATATGAACCGGGGGAGACCTCGTCGACCTTCACGTCGTCTGGCAATGCCAGCATCAGGCTCTCCACGTCGATGCCGGGTCGCGCCGTGAAGCGCACGGTGTTCTGAGCGCCTGAGGCGGCGAGCGCCTGAGGGGTGCCGGACGCGATGACCTGGCCCTCGTCCACGATGTGCACGTCATCGGCGAGCACCTCGGCCTCGTCCATGAAATGCGTCGTGAGGACGACGGTGACGCCGCTCGTCCGTAGCTCGCTGATGAGCTCCCAGGTCGATCGCCGCGCCTGCGGATCAAGACCTGCTGTGGGCTCGTCGAGGAACACCAGCTCGGGGCGGCCGACGATTGCCATCGCCAGGCTGAGTCGTTGCTGCTGACCACCGGACAACCGGCGATACGGCGTGCGACCGTACGACTGCATTCCGAGGCGATCAATCAGCAGGTCGACGTCGAGAGGATGTGCGTGGAGTGAGGCGATGTGCCGGAGCATCTCGTACGCGCGTGAGCCGGACCAGGCTCCGCCGGACTGCAGCATGACCCCGACCCGAGGACGCAACTGATGGGCGTCGGCGATCGGATCGAGTCCGAGCACGCGTACAGAACCGCTCTGCGGACGGCGGAAGCCCTCGCAGGTCTCGATCGTGGTCGTCTTGCCGGCGCCGTTGGGGCCGAGGATCGCCGTGACCGTGCCCGGCTCGACGTTGAGGTTGAGCCCATTGACGGCGGTGACAGATCCGTACTTCATGACGAGGTCCCTGACCTCGACAGCGGGCTGATTCACCCGCTCAGTGTAGGTGTGGGGGTCCTAGGCTGTTGGCATGGACCTACCCGTCACGCCGCCGGTGCAACCCATGCTCGCGAAGTCGGTCAAGGGGGTGCCTGCCCAGGACTCGGTCGACGGCGGGCTCTCGTACGAGCCGAAGTGGGACGGGTTTCGATGCATCGTGTTCCGCGATGGCGACGAGGTCGTACTGGCCAGCCGTTCGACCAAGGAGCTGACCCGCTACTTCCCCGATGTCGTGGCGGCCGCCAAGGCTGAGCTGCCCGACCGCATCGTCCTCGATGGCGAGATCTTCCTGGCGATCAACGGGCGTATTGAGTTCGACGCGCTGTCCCAGCGAATCCATCCGGCTGATTCGCGGGTGCAGATGCTGGCGACCGAGACGCCGGCGTCGTTCGTCGCATTCGACTTGTTGGCGATCGGCGACGAGTCGTTGATGGACGAGCCGTTCGCCGTACGCCGTGCACGGCTCGAGAAGGCTCTGGCCAAGGCGAGCGACCCGATCCACCTCACGCGCACGACGACGGACGCCGTGGAAGCCGAGAAGTGGTTCAACACGTTCGAGGGCGCAGGTCTGGACGGGATCGTGGCGAAGGCGCTCAGCAAGCCGTACGCGCCGAACGGCCGGACCATGCTCAAGATCAAGCACTCCCGCACTGCCGACGTTGTCGTCGCCGGCTACCGCCTGCACAAGACCTCGACCGACGATCGACCGCTGCTCGGGTCGCTGTTGCTGGGTCTGTATGCCGACAACGGCGACCTGCAGCACGTCGGCGTCGCGGCGTCGTTCACCGAGGCGCGTCGTGCCGAGCTGATCGATGAGCTCAAACCGCTCATCGTCGACACCGCCGAACATCCGTGGGGTCAATGGCAGGACGCGGCTGCGCAGGCGGGCTCCCGTCTGCCGGGAGGCCAGAGCCGGTGGACCGGCACGAAGGACCTCTCGTTCGTCACGCTCGACCCGACGCGAGTTGCCGAAGTCGGCTACGAGCACATGGAAGGAACACGCTTTCGTCACACGGCGCAGTTCAAGCGTTGGCGGCCAGATCGCGAGCCGAAATCGTGCACATATGAGCAGCTCGAGGAAGTCGCAAAATACAACCTGAAGGACGTTCTCTCGTAACCAAAAGTGTCAGTCCTCGCCCGTAGATTCGAGACATGGACGTCCTCGATGTGGCAGATCGAATCCAGCCCTATTCCGCCGACGACTGGGCCTTCTGGCTCAGGTCCGTGGGCGAGCGCGCCGATGGCGTCTGGCTGGTGCTGTGGCGCCGAGGATCCGGGCGTCGGGTCATCTGCCACGACGATGCGCTGCTTGAGGCGGTGGCAGTCGGCTGGACTGACGGAGAGACGCGTCGGCTCGACGACGACCGGTCGATGGTGTGGTTCGCGCCGCGCTGTCCTGATGATGTCTGGACGTCGATCGACCAGGAGCGAGTAGATCGCCTCGAGCGCTCTGGCCGTATGACAAATGCCGGTCGACGGGCCGTCGAGCTCGCCAAGACATCAGGCGGATGGGCTGAGCTCTGACTCGTCAGACCTTCTTGTTGCGGGTGTCCTTGCTGGGCTGTACGCGCTTGGGCTCGCCGGGCATCTTCGGATACTCCGGGGGATAGGGCATCTCGGTCGGATCCAAGGCCCACCACTCCAGCAGCGTGTCGATGGAGTGCTCGACATCGTCGATCTCCGCCCACGCGTCTCCATCAGCCGCGAGCTTCGCCGGAACCGTGTGGAGCGTGAATTCTTGCGGGCCAGTCAGCCTTGCCAGCTCGTCCCACGTCACAGGAGTCGAGACGGTCGCTCCGGGGGTGGGTCGAAGGCTGTACGCCGACGCGATCGTACGATCGCGACAGTTCTGGTTGAAGTCGACGAACACGTTGTCGCCGCGCTCTTCCTTCCACCATTTGGTGGTGACACCATCCGTCCGCTTCTCGAGCTCACGCGCAAACGCGATGGCCGCGTGACGAACCTCAGTGAATGTCCATTTGGGCGCGACCCGGGCATAGACGTGGATACCGCGCTTGCCACTGGTCTTCGCGAAGGCTCGTATGCCCGCCTCGGCGAACAGCTCTCGAGCGACGTCGGCAATACGTACGGCGTCAGTAAATGTCGCCTTGCCGAATGGATCGAGGTCGATGCGGAGCTCGTCGGGCCGGTCGTTGTCCGTACGCCGGGTGGGCCACGGGTGGAACGTGATGGCACCCATGTGCGAAGCCCAGGCCGCGACGGCGATCTCCGTCATGCAGATCTCGTCGGCGGGACGGCCGGACGGGAACAGGATGCGGGTGCTCTCGACATACGGGGGCGCGCCTCGCATCATCCGCTTTTGATAGAACGCGTCGCCGTGACTGTCGGCACGCGTCGACATGACCATCCCCTCGCGTACGCCCTTGGGCCAACGCTCCAGAGCGACCGGCCGATTCTGGAGAGCGCGCATCAGCCCGCCAGCGACGGCGACGTAATACTCAGCGACCATCACCTTGGTCACCTCAGGCGAGAAGTCCGTCGCCTCGTAGATGACTCTGGTGGGGCTCGAAACGCGTACGGAACGCCGTCCAGCGTCGATCTCGACCGCATCAGATGCCATGAGTTCACCTTATGGCTGCCGACACGCCCGCTGCCCTCGTCCCCACGGCGGGTTTTGGATGGATAGTTTGGACGCATGTTCAAGTCTCTGGGGGTCTTTGTCACGCGTTGGCGATGGTTGGTTATCGCCGCTTGGATCGTTTTCGCCGTCGTGGTGGTGGCGTTCTCACCGAAGTTGACGTCAACGACCGACAACTCTGAGTTCCTCCCGGACCACTACGAGTCAATCAAGGCGCTGACCCTGCAGAGCGAGGCGTTCCCGGCTGAGACCGCTACCGGGGCAATTCTCGTGTTCGACCGCAAGGACGGTGAGAAGCTCTCAGCAGCCGACTCGGCTGATGTCGAGTCGGTGTCGAAGTCGCTTGAGAGCGAGCTTGGCGAGGCGTTCGACGGCATCGTTGTCCACGAACCTTCCGAGAACGGCCTCGTCCAGATCGCGTCCGTTGGGCTCGACAAGTCTGCAAGCGGCTACGACACGCAGTCGATGGATGCCGTAGAGGACCTTCGCGCCGATGCCAAGAAGCTGCTCAGTGACACTGACCTCCAGCTAGGCGTGACAGGCAATGCGGCTCAGAGCCTCGATTCGCAGGAATCCTCCGAGAAGACCTTGGCGCTCGTCTCCGTCGCCACGGTGCTGCTGATCGTGATCCTCCTCGCACTGATCTTCCGAAGCGTCATCATCTGCCTGCTCCCGATCATCGTGGTAGCCATCGTGTCCACCGTGGCGACGGGACTTATCGGCACCGCCAACGAGATATTCGACCTCAAGGCGGACAACTCAATCCAGGCGATCCTGATCGTCGTGCTGTTCGGCATCGGCACCGACTACATCCTGTTCCTGCTGTTCCGCTATCGGGAGCGGTTGAGAGCGGGCGAGGAGACCAAGGTCGCTGTCGTCAACGCCATGGACCGCGCGGGCGAGGCCATCGCCTCCGCCGGCGGTGCCGTCATCGTGTCGTTCATGGCATTGGTGCTGTCGTCGCTCAGCATCTTCAGATCGATCGGTCCCGCGCTTGCCATTGCGGTCGCCGTCACGCTGGTCGCTTCGTTGACCCTCGTTCCGGCCGTGGTCTCACTTCTCGGTCGCGCCTTGTTCTGGCCCTCGAAGTCGTGGAAGACCGAGCCGGAGAGCGCCCGCTTCACCGCGATCGGCAAGTCGCTCGGCGCCAACCCGCTGCGCTTTGCGCTGATGTCAGGAGGGGTCCTCGCGGTACTCGCCGTCTTCGCATTGGGCTTCAAACCGTCGTTCGACTTCGCCTCGAGCCTGCCCAAGGACGCCGAATCAACGATTGCCCTCAAGACCCTCCAGAAGAGCCTGCCGGCGGGTTCGACTGATCCGATCCAGGTACTGGTTCATTCAACCGATGGCAACAAGATCGACTCGGACGCGCTCGCGACATTCGAGACAGAGTTGGCCAAGGCGGAGGGGATTGCCGTCGTAGCGCCAGCCCAGCCGTCTGCCGACGGCACGGCTGCGATCATCAGCGCAGTACTCAAGGACGACCCGGGGTCCGATGAGGCGATCGCCAACGTCAAGGGGCCGATCCGGACTCTCGCGCACGAATCGGCGCCGGCTGGGACAGAAGCGTTCGTCGGCGGCAACACATCGGTGACGGTCGACATGGACCGGGCCATGGCCAGGGACTATTCGATCGTCTTCCCGGTCGCCGCCCTTGTCATCTTGCTGATCCTCGCGCTCCTGCTTCGCAGCCTGGTCGCCCCGCTCTACCTCATGGCGTCAGTCGGGCTTGGGTTCGGCGCAACGCTCGGTGCAGCCGTCATCTTGTTCCAGCACATTCAAGGGGAGAGCGGCCTGATCTTCCTCCTGCCGATCTACATCTATCTCTTCGTGGTGGCACTTGGTACCGACTACAACATCTTGATGATTGCCCGCCTCAGAGACGAAGCCCGTGAAGGCAAGAGTCCCCGCGACGCAGCGGCTGAAGCGGTACGTCACGCCGGACCGACGATCGCGGCAGCCGGTGTGATCTTGGCTGGCTCGTTCGCAACGTTCATGCTTGGCGGCAACGCGCTCATCGTCTCGATGGGATTTGCGCTGTCGTTTGGCATCTTTGTGGCCGCATTTGTCATGGCGATGTTCTTCACGCCTGCACTCACGGCGCTGATCGGCCACGCAGCTTGGTGGCCCGGCCACGGCGACGAGACCGCGGAGGAGAAGGCCGTCCGCACTGGGTAAGGCTCACCTTCGTTGAAAGCCCTTGGTGAATAAAGGCACACTTGTCTTGTGAAATACACCGGGCTGGATGACGCGTCGTTGGTTGACGACGCTCCGACCCGTGAGCGCGTGGCC
>JAKFCR010000177.1:0-2752 GCA_036676545.1 Aeromicrobium sp.
AGCTGAACCAGTCGGCGTCATAACCAACAGCGGTCTCCGCGCGTTGTTTACGTCATGCGCCGCACACTGAAGCTCTCGCTGGTTCTTGCTCTGATCGCCCCGATGGCCGTATGGACCATCGCCCGAGGAGGCGCAGAGGCGGCGATTGCTGCGCCCAAGACCGTCATGTTCGTCGGCAACAACTGGGACGGCACGACCGACGTCATCGATCCGGTGACGTACAAGCGACTCAAGCGCATCGACGTGGCGCCCGACCGCGCGGAACGGATTGCCGCGATCAAGAAGGATCCCGTCGCTCTGGCGTTCTATCTCGCGATCGGCCAGCTCGTCGGTGAGGGGCACGATCAGTTCAACGACGACATGTTCAGCACTCCCGACGGCAAGATCCTTGCCGTCTCCCGACCGAGCCTCGCCGATGTCGTCGGCATCAACATCGCCAGCGGCAAGATCGTGTGGCGCTTCCCGATGGAGGGCTACCGCACCGATCACATGGGCGTCTCTCCCGATGGCACCAAGCTGCTCGTTTCCGACTCGACAGCAAACAAGGTCCACGAGCTCAACATCCGCACTGGCGCCAAGCTCCGCGAGTTCCCCTCGGGTGACACGCCCCACGAGAGCAACTACACCAAGAACGGCAGCAAGATCTTCCACGCCAGCATCGGTCGCGTCTACGTACCCGGTGACCTGAACCCGCTGGACGGCCTCCTTGGCCTCGGCGTCGACAAGATCGTCAAGGGCAAGCAGATCTTCCAGATCGTCGACAACACGTCGTTCAAGACCCTCAAGACGTGGGACATGGGCGCCAAGCTCGCCGAGGCGGGCTACCCGGGCATGAGCTCCGCGGTCCGGCCGATGGCTGTCGCCCCAGATGAGCGGTATGTCTACCTGCAGGTCTCGTACTTCCACGGATTCGTCGAGTTCGACACCGCCGGCTCCGGCAAGGTCGTCCGCCTAGCCAAGCTCCCGCTCAGCGAAGCAGCGCAGGCGACGCCCAAGTCGCAGTACGTGCTCAATTCCGCCCACCACGGCATCGCGATGAACTCGGCCGGAACCTCGCTGTGCGTCGCCGGCACGATGTCGGACTACGCGGCGATCGTGAGCCGCAAGACGTTCGGCTACACGATCCTTGACGTCGGCCCCAAGCCGTACTGGGCCACCACCGGCCCCGGCGGCAACACGTGCTGGATGTCGACCAGCGGCAATGACCAGGTTGCGGTCATTGACTACGCGACCAAGAAGATCATCAAGCGCATCGCGGTCGGCGATCACCCGCAGCGCGTACGCGAAGGCAAGGTCGCAGCGGCGACCATCAGCGCCTGGAACTGACCCTGCCGGAGTTTCGATGTGATCTCGCGGTGTGCGCGATGGGGGAGCCGTCGCCTGCGTTACGCGGCGTGCGTACCCCTCGAACTGAGCTGACCGACGATCAACGCCGCTCCACTCCGGTTCCTCCCAAATCCACCAGCCATATAAATCAGCGAGGGGGAGCCGTCCCCTTCGCTACGCGGCCAACTCGGCGAACCAACGTGCGTAGCGACTCCGGGCCGCTTCGCTTCGGCTCCTCCCAAATCCACATCTCCTGATCAAAAGGCTCCGGCCCCCAAACGGAAAAGCGTGTTTGGGGGCCGGAGCCTTTTGTGCGCGAGGGGGGATTTGAACCCCCACGCCCTTGCGGACACTGGCACCTGAAGCCAGCGCGTCTACCATTCCGCCACTCGCGCGTACGGTCCCGGCATTCGATGCGCAGGACCGAGGAATGAGTCTAACAGGCTGAAATGCTGTCCGATTCGTCACTGCGGCAGCGCAGGAGAAGTCGCCTCTGAGCGGTAGCCCGATACGATCGCAGGGAACACCAGTGATGACAACGAAAGGCGGAAGCTGATGGCGGGGGTGCTGCAGCGATTTGAGCAAAGACTCGAAGGAGCCGTGACTGGCGCCTTCGCACGCGCGTTCCGCAGCGCGGTCCAACCCGTCGAGATCGCCGCTGCCCTGCAGCGCGAGGTCGACAACTCCGCGCACGTACTTTCACGCGAACGCATGCTGGTGCCCAACGACTTCACCGTCGAGCTCTCGCCGACCGACTTCGAGCGCCTGGCACCGTTCAGCGGCACGCTTGCCGAAGAACTGGCCACACTCGTCAAAGAGCACGTCGTCGACCAGCGCTACACGATGACCGGCCCGCTGAACATCGAGTTCAAGCAGACCGGCGAGCTGAGCACCGGCCGATTCCGCGTACGCAGCCGTACCAACTCCGCCGTGACGCCCGTCGAAGGTCAGCGGATGACCGAGACCGCCATCCGCTCATCCGGCGTGGTGATCGAGGTCAACGGCATGAAGCACCCGATCAGCCCTCCCGGCATCGTGATCGGTCGAGGCAACGAAGCCGACCTCAAGATCGACGATCCGGGCATCTCGCGCCGTCACGCGCAGATCGCCGTCAGCCGCAACGGTGGCGACACCGATGTCACGGTGACCGACCTCGACTCCACCAATGGCGTCATCCTCAACGGCCACAAGGTGGGCAGCGGTGTCGTGACCGACGGAGCCGAAATCCGCCTCGGCAACACCGTCATCGTGGTTCGGCTGGCGGGGACGCCCTGATGTCAGAGCTGACACTCACACTGATCAAGCTCGCCTTCCTGGCCGTGCTGTGGCTCTTTGTCCTGTCGGCAGTCTCAGTCATCCGATCAGACATCTTCGGCACCAAGGCACCCGTTCAAGCTCGCCCCGCCAAAGCGAAGGCCAAGGCCAA
>JAKFCR010000178.1:0-16135 GCA_036676545.1 Aeromicrobium sp.
TCGAGCAGGCGTACGGCCTGGAACACCAGGTCGGTGTAGTCGATCGTGTTCTGCAACGCCGCAACAGACGTGTATTCGTCGAAGAACCGCCCGGCGGCTTCCCAGTCGTCACGGTCGACTGCACCACCGAGTCGTTCGAGATCGAGGGCATCCATGCCCTGGGCACGCGCCGTCGACATCAGTCGCTGGAGCTCACTGGCCATACCGCGAGTGCGGAGGGCCTGGCGCAGGGTCAGCGGCCACGCCTCGGCATCCGCGCCCACCAGCATCTCGGCGATCGCGGCATCCTGCTCGGGGGCACTGAGCAGTCGGATCGGCGTGCCGTAGTCGAGCTCGGACTGCTCACGGCGCAGCAAGGCGTAACAGAACGAGTGGAACGTCATCGTCGGCGAGGCGGCGGTCGTACGGTCGAGCCGTCGGGCAATGCGTGACCGGATCTCGTCAGCAGCCTTGCGGCTGAAGGTCAGGACGAGGATTTCCTCGGGCTTCAGTCCCCCGTGCTCGACCCGATCGACCACCAGCTCAACGAGCGTCGTGGTCTTGCCGGTGCCCGGCCCAGCAAGTACGAGCAGGGGCCCTCCCGAGTGCTCGATCACGGAGCGTTGCTCGTCGTCGAGATCCGGAGGAGCGAGTCGCGCGGCGACAGGCTGATCCAGCTGGTACTCGACGGGCATGATGCCCATCTCACCAGACGGGTGTGACACTCAGTCGCTGAACCGCCAGAGCGCTTCCGTCATGTCGACAGCAGATCCGTTAGCCCGCATCGGCGTGCCCTCTTCGACGTAGTGCACCTGCGCATCGATCGCATGCGAAGGCGGAAGGCTGCCATCGGCTCGCACGACGCGCCACCACGGCACACCGCCGCCATCGAGGGCCATGACGCGGCCGACCTGGCGTGGTCCGCCTTCTTGCAGGCCACTCTCTTCATTCAGGATGGCGGCGATTTGGCCGTACGCCAGGACCTTTCCAGGCGGGATCTGCTCAACCAGCTGCAGAACCCGCTCGGTGAAGGCCTCGCCATCAGACCCAGCAGTCATGAGCTCAGTATGTGGGCTGGCTCGGGTCGATCTGGTTGACCCACGCGACGACGCCGCCACCCACGTGCACCGAGTTCTCGTAGCCGGCACCCTTGAGCACCGCGAGCGCTTCGGCAGAACGTACGCCGGTCTTGCAGTGCAGGACGATCTGCTTGTCGCCCGGCAGCTGCTCGAGAGCCTTGCCGTTGAGGAACTCGCCTTTGGGGATGAGGATCGCGCCCGGGATCTGGTTGATCTCGAACTCGCCCGGCTCGCGTACGTCGACAAGAACGAAGTCACGGCCGCCGTCGTTGCGCTCCTTGAGCCAGCCCTCGAGAGTCGTGACCGAGATCGTCGAGTCGGCAGCCGCGTCAGCAGCCTCGTCGCTGAGCGCACCGCAGAACGCTTCGTAGTCGTCCATCAGGGCCGTGATCGGCTCGCCGTTGGGGTCGCGACGGATGTTGAGCGTCGAGTAGCGCATTTCGAGCGCGTCATAGACCATCAGGCGGCCGATAAGCGGATCGCCGATGCCGGTGATGAGCTTGATGGCCTCGGTCACCATGATCGAGCCGATCGACGCGCACAGCACGCCGAGCACTCCGCCTTCGGCGCACGAGGGGACCATGCCCGGCGGCGGCGGCTCGGGGTAGAGGTCGCGGTACTGCGGACCCTCCTGGGCCCAGAACACGCTGACCTGGCCTTCAAAGCGGTAGATCGAGCCCCACACGTAAGGCTTGCCGAGCAGGACGGCTGCGTCGTTCACGAGGTAGCGAGTTGCGAAGTTGTCGGTGCCGTCGACGATCAGGTCGTAGTCGGCGAAGATCTCGAGCACGTTGTCGGTGTCGAGGCGCACATGGTGCTTGATGACCGTGACGTACGGGTTGATCTCCGCGACCGACTCGGCGGCGGAGTCGACCTTGGGCTTGTCGATGTCGGACTGTCCATGAATGACCTGGCGCTGCAGGTTGGACTCGTCGACGACGTCATCGTCGATGATGCCGAGGGTGCCGACGCCAGCTGCGGCCAGATAGAGCAGCGCGGGGCTGCCGAGTCCGCCGGCACCGATCACGAGGACCTTGGCGTTCTTGAGGCGCTTCTGCCCGGTCATACCGACGTCGGGGATGATCAGGTGTCGGCTGTAGCGACGTACCTCATCGATTGTGAGCTCGTCAGCAGGTTCGACTAGTGGGGCGACCACGGTGTTCTCCTCAGTGCTTTGTGCGGGTGATGGCATAACGCCAGCACCGCCCTCCATTGTTCCGTGCACGGCCCGAAACACACGGTGGCGTCCGGATCTTGGGCAACCTGCCGTCCACTAGTCTGTGCAGTGTGAGTGAAGTCATCCCGCTGCGGCCTCGTACGAGCCGCCTGCCCCGGACCGCGCGTCGTGCCCAGTTGCTCGAGGTCGCCCTCAAGGTGTTCGTCGAGCAGGGCTATCACTCCGCGTCGATGGACGAGATCGCCGAGCGCGCTGGCGTATCCAAGCCGGTGCTCTACCAACACTTCCCGGGCAAGCTCGATCTCTACCTCGCGCTGCTCGAGACCTCGTGCGGCACCGTCATCGACGGCGTCAAGACCGCACTCGCCTCGACGACCGACAACCGCAAGCGCGTCAAGGCCACGATGGAGCTCTGGTACGACTACGTCGCTGACCAGGGTGAAGCGTTCCGACTCGTGTTCGAGTCCGACCTGACCAGCGACCCATCCGTACGCGAGCAGATCGACCGCGTCATCGAGGAATCGGCAGCGGCCATTGCCGAGGTCATCCATGAGGACACTGGGCTCCCCGGAGCTGCCTCGCACCTGCTCGCCGTCAGCCTCGTCGGCATGGGCCACGTCGGTGCCCGCAACTGGTTGTCTGCAGACTCAAGCCTCACCCGCGATGAAGCGGTGCAGCTCGCCGCCGGCCTCGCATGGCGCGGTATCGGCGGGTTCCCCCGCAACGAAGAAGACACGAACCAAGGAGATGAGTGACCGTGGAGGTCAAGATCGGCGTCCAGTACGCCGCCCGCGAGCTGTCAGTTGCAACCGATTCCGAGCCGCAGGCGGTGCTTGACGCACTCAGCAAGGCGATCGCTGACGACTCGGTCTTCGTGCTGACCGATGACAAGGGCCGCACCGTTGCCGTACCCGCCGCACGCGTCGCCTACCTCGACTTCACGTCAGACGTCGGCCGCAAGGTCGGATTCGGCCTCACCGCCGTTCCCGCCGCCAAGAAGTAGCGCGCGGCTCGTCCCTCGCCGCTCCAGCCGCTCGTTCCTCGCGACTGACGGGCTTCGCCCGCGCGCTTGCCTCGCTACGCTCGGCCAATGGTCGATTTCCACGAAGACTTCGGTTGTAGAGCTGATTCTGTCGGATTGGCATGGGTCTCGTTCGTCGTACTCACGTACGACGTCGAAACCCACCGAAGGAGCAAGCCATGAAGTACATGCTGTTGGTAGTCGTCGATCCCGATGCGAGCAACGAGCCGGCAGACCCAGCCGTGGATGACATCGAGGACTGGGTGACGAAGAACGACACAGCTGGCAAGCGGCAGATGGGCAACCGCCTGCACCCGCCTGAGACCGCAACGACGATCCGCCGTCGCGGGGGCGAACTGCTCGTCACCGATGGCCCGTTCACCGAGTCGCGTGAATGGATTGCCGGGTTCGACATCCTCGAATGCGAGGATCTCGACGAGGCGATCGCCATCGCCGCGGCCCACCCGATGTCTGCCGGTGGAACCCTTGAGCTGCGGCCATTCTGGCCCGACGAGACCTGAGCGTGAACGAGGCAGGGCGCGCGGCGGCGATTGACGCCGCCCGCGCGCTCGCCGACGCGATGACGGATCAGCGACTGCGCATCGTCGCCTCGCTGATTCGTACGACCGGCGACTGGGACCTTGCCGAGGATGCGGTCTCGGACGCCGCCGAGAAGGCTCTGCAGAGCTGGCCCCGCGACGGCATCCCCGACAACCCGGCAGCGTGGCTCACCGCAACAGCCCGCCGCAAGGCGATCGACGTGCTGCGCCGCGCGCAGGTCGAGCGCGGCAAGCTCGCCGACCTGGCAGCGTACGAGGAGGTGATGGAGATGGACACCGACCTCTCGCCGATGGACGATGACCGGCTGCGACTGATCTTCACCTGCTGCCACCCCGCGCTCCCCCTCGAGGCGCGGGTGGCCCTCACCCTCAAGGTCGTCTCGGGGTTGTCGACCGAGGCAATCGGGCGGTCGTTCCTGACCTCGGAGGCGACGATGGGACAGCGATTGCTGCGTGCCAAGAACAAGATCGCGCACGCCGGCATTCCCTACCGTGTGCCGTCGGATGACGTACTGCCCGAGCGCATCGACGGTGTGCTGGCTGTCGTCTACCTCGTGTTCACCGAGGGGTATGCGAGCGCCGCCCGTTCGCTCGCCGACGAGGCGATCCGGCTCGGTCGGCTCCTTGTCGCGCTCATGCCCAGCTCCGACGAGGCGCGCGCACTGCTCGCGCTGATGCTCCTGCAACACTCCCGCCGCGACGCACGTGAGGTCGACGGCGAGCGCATCACGCTCGAGCACCAGGACCGCAGCCGATGGCACCGTCGTGAGATCGACGAGGCGCTGACGCTGATGCGACGTCGCTCAACGGAACGAGGCCCGTACGCAATCCAAGCCGACATCGCCGCGGTGCATGCAAGCGCTGGGTCGGCCGACGAGACGGACTGGCCGGCGATCGTGGCGTCGTACGACGAGCTGTCGCAGATCGTCGACTCGCCGATCGTCGCGCTCAACCGCGCGATTGCGGTCGGTATGAGCGATGGCGCGTTGGCCGGTCTCGCCGCCCTCGAGTCAGCGGCCGAAGACCCCAGGCTCTCCGACCATCACCTGGTCGCGGCCGCACGCGGCGACCTGCTGAGCCGCGCAGGATTGCCCGACGAGGCGCTGATCGCGATCGAGCAGGCCGTGCAGCTCGCCCCGACAGAGCAGGAGCGCCGTCAGCTCGAGCAGCGCGCTGCAGAGCTCCGTCAGCCCTGACCTAAGCCGCCAGGCCGAGCTTTTCCATACGGGCTGCGTGACCTTCGGTGAGTCGCGTGAACATACGGCCGATGCCGGCGAGGTCCATGCCCGGATGGTCGACGCCACCTACGAGGACAGCGCTTAGTGCATCGCGCTCAGCAACGACCATCTGAGCCTGGCTGAGCGCCTCACCCATGAGCCGGCGTCCCCACAGGGCAAGTCGACCGCCGACCTTCGGGTCGTCCTCGATCGCACGACGTACGGCTTCGATCACGAACTCGGAGTGGCCCGTCCCGCTCAACGTGTCGAGCACCAGCTGGCGCGTCTCAGCGTCGAGGTAGGCCGCGATCTCACGGTAGAAGTCAGCCGCCAGGCCGTCGCCGACGTACGCCTTTACGAGCCCTTCGAGCCAGTCCGCCGGCTTGGTCTGCGTATGGAACCGGTCGAACGTGTCGGTGAACGTCTGCATGATCGCGTACGGATCCTCGCCGAGCTCGACCAGACGATCGCGCAGCTGGACGAAGTGCCCGAACTCGGCCGCCTCCATCGCCATGATCTCGACCCGAGTCTCCAGGTTCGGCGCCATCTTGGCGTCCTCGGCGAGCCGCTCGCAGGCGGTAATCTCGCCGTACGAAAGCACGCCGAGCAGCTCGATCATGCCTTGGCGGTAGACCGGATCGTCGATCTCATTGGGCGGTGGGGAGTCCTCAGAAGCCATAACTCCGCAGCGTAGCGCGGGCTCCGGCGCAACGGACGATAGAATGGCTGCTATTGACCTTGAGAACTCGACTGAGAATCTCATGCATCCGAAGAATTCGAGAAGACAATCACTACGTTTAGAGATCTGGGCGTCATGCCCGAGATCGCCGACGCTCTCAAAGAGGTCGGCATCGAAGAAGCATTCCCCATCCAGGAGATGACCCTCTCGGTCGCACTGATGGGCACCGACCTGATCGGTCAGGCGCGTACCGGCACCGGCAAGACGCTGGCGTTCAGCATTCCCCTGATCCAGCGCACGGTTGCGCCGCACGACGCCGACTACGACCAAATCGTCGCCGGCAAGCCGCAGGCGCTCATCGTTGCCCCAACCCGCGAGCTCGCGATCCAGGTCGCCAGCGACATCGCCATCGCGTCCAAGCTCCGCGGCACCCGCAACCTCACGATCTACGGCGGCGTCCCGTACGAGACCCAGCTCGACGCACTCTCGGCCGGCGTCGACATCGTCGTCGGAACGCCGGGCCGTCTGCTTGACCTCGCCAACCGTGGCGCTCTCGACTTGTCACACGTGAAGTCTCTGGTCCTCGACGAGGCCGACGAGATGCTCGACCTCGGCTTCCTGCCTGACGTCGAGTCGCTGCTCGCCAAGACGCCTGAGACTCGTCAGACAATGCTCTTCTCGGCGACCATGCCGGGCGCGATCGTTGGCCTGGCCCGCAAGCACATGCGCCACCCGATGAACATTCGCGCCGAGTCCGGCGACGACAACCAGATGGTGCCGGCAACCGCGCAGTTCGTCTGGCAGGCGCACGAGATGGACAAGGCCGAGATCGTCGGCCGCATCCTGCAGGCGGACGACGTCGGCAAGGTGCTCATCTTCACCCGCACCAAGCGCACGGCTCAGCGCGTCGCCGACGAGCTCGTCGATCGCGGCTTCCCCGCCTCCCCGTTGCACGGCGACATGGCACAGCCCGCTCGCGAGAAAGCACTCATCCGCTTCCGTGAGGGCACGATCAACATCCTCGTCGCGACCGACGTCGCCGCCCGCGGCATCGACGTCGCCGGCATCACGCATGTCATCAACTACAACTGCCCTGAGGACCACAAGACCTACGTGCACCGCATCGGCCGTACGGGTCGCGCCGGCGCGTCCGGTATCGCCGTGACGTTCGTCGACTGGGCTGACCTGGTGCGCTGGAAGCTCATCAACACCGAGCTGAAGCTGCCGTTCGATGAGCCGCAGGAGACCTACTCGACGTCAGATCACCTGTTCCACGATCTCGGCATCGACCGCGGAGTCAAGGGTCGCCTCAAGGCTGCCTCGCCCCGTGAGCCCAAGAAGGACGACGACCGCGGTGGCCGTGGTCGCAGCGGTGGCGGAGGCCAGCGCAGCGGCGGAGGTCAGCGTGGTGGTGGCGAGCAGAAGCAGACCGCATCCGCGTCAGCAGGTTCGGGCGATGGTGCCCCACGTACGCCGCGCAAGCGCAACCGCAATCGTTCACGCGGTGGCGCACCGGTCGCCAAGCAGGACTGAAGCTAACGCAGTGCGGGGTTCCGACTCGTCGGTCGCAGGGAGCCCGTCTCAGAAGTAAGTCAGTGGCTAGGCCGTGACGACGACGCGGGTGCCGATGGGGGCGAAGTCCCACAAGGCAATCGCGTCGGGCATCCACTGGCGAATGCACCCGGCTGACAGCGGAGTGCCGAGCTGTTCCTTGGTCTGCTCGAGGTCACCGTTGTTGTATCGCGGCACCGAGTGGAAGCCGATCGGCTCGCTGAACCCAGTCGTGAAGCGTACGAAGTACTCCATCGTGCCGCTGCCGTCGAACGCGGTGGCGGTGCGGGACTTCGACAGCACCCGGTACGAACCCGGCTGCAGGTTGTTGAACTTGCTGCCCGACACGAGGTACGTACGCTCGACCGAGTCGTCGCTCTTGACCAGCCATACGCGCTGATCGCTCTGGTCGAACACGATCCGATAGCCGGAGCCGGAGTTAGCTGGCAGCGTCGCTGCATCGGGAGCAGCCGCCACCGTCTGAGCCTCAGGCGTCACCTTGGGCTTGGGGATCGAGAGCTCTTCGAGAGCCGCCGTCTCGAGCGCAGCAGGTGAGAGCGCATTAGATGCTGTCGCGGGCTCAGGTTTCTGCAGCTGCGGAATCACGCCCATGGCTGCGGCGCTACCGGCGCCAACCGTCAGTCCAAGCGCGAGCACGAGGGCAACAATGCGTCCCCTGCGACGGGGCGCACGATGCTGAGCGCGGTGCTTGGACATGACCGCAATCTTATCGCGGGGGCCGTCTGACCGGGCTCGGTTCAGCCCTGTGCAGCAAGCATGGCCGCAGCGACCTGGCGGTAGGCGTCCGCACCCTTGTGCGTCGTCGCCGTGTCGAGGATCGACCGACCGTACGCGGGAGCCTCCGCGAACCGGATCGTTCGCGGGATCGGCGGCGTGATGACCGGCAGCTCGTACGTCTCGCCGATCGCTCGTACGACGTTCTGCGCGTGTGTCGTACGCCCGTCATACATCGTTGGGAGCACGCCCATCACGGTCAGCTTTGAGTTGATGAACTGGCGTACGTCGTGGATGGTGTCGAGCAGCTGACCGACGCCACGATGCGCCAGGGTCTCAGCCTGGATCGGGATGAGCACCGAGTCGGCCGCCGACAGCGCACCGACCGTGAGAACACCCAGCGCGGGCGGGCAGTCGAGCAGGATCCAGTCGTAGTCGTCCGCGACCTTGTCGAGCGCAACCCGGAGTCGCTGCTCACGACCCGTACGTCCCACAAGCTGCTCCTCGGCACTGCCGAGCGAGAGGTTCGACGGCAGCAGGTGCAGCCCGTCGTCGGTGATGACGATCGCGTCCTCGGCGAGCGAGGTGCCCAGCAAGACGTCCGCGACAGTGACGTCGAGGTCCTCAGGGTCGATGCCGAGCGAGAAGGTCAGACTGCCTTGTGGGTCGAGGTCGACCAGCAGAACTCGCTGCTTGAGCTCACCGAGCGCGGTCCCCAATGACGCCACCGTCGTCGTCTTGGCGACGCCGCCCTTCTGGTTGGCCACCGCAATCGTTGTCGTCACGGTGGTCATTGTGTCATCGGCGGCCTCGGCCGTGCTGCGGCTCACCGTAGGCGTTTGGCATGCTTGCCTCATGACACGTCGCGCGCTGATCACTGGGCCCACCGCAGGAATCGGCAACGCGTACGCCCGGGAGCTCGCCAGGCGCGGATATGACCTCGTGTTGGTGGCCCGCAACACCGAGAAGCTCGAGGCGATCGCCGCTCAGCTCAGCACCAAGCACCGCATCGATGTCGACGTCATCACAGCTGACCTCGCGACCGAGGATGGCCTTGCCCGCACAGTCAACGCCGTCACCGACACGACCAATCCGATCGACCTGCTGGTCAACAACGCCGGATCGTCGCTCGCAGGCTGGTTCGGCACCACGGCGATCGCTGACGAGGACAACCAGCTCGACCTGCTGGTACGCGCGCCGATGCACCTCATGGACGCCGCGATCAAGGTCATGGCCGGGCGCCGGGGCGGGCAGATCATCAACGTCTCGAGCGTCGCCGCCTACACACCGCGAGGCGTCTATTCGGCCCACAAGGCGTGGCTGCTCAACATCTCCGAGTGGGCCAACGTGCACTACGCCGACGTCAACATCTCGGTGATGGCGCTGTGTCCGGGCTTCGTACGCACCGAGTTCCACCAGCGCGGCCAGATGGACGTGTCCGGCGTGCCCAAGTGGATGTGGCTCAAGGCCGACAAGGTCGTCAAGACCTCGCTCAAGGACCTCGAAAAAGGCAAGTCGGTATCGATCCCGTCGGTCCGCTACAAGGTGCTCAGCACGCTGGCGCGCTTCCTGCCCAAGGGTCTCGTCACCCGAGCTGCCAAGCGCGGCCGCTGACGCATGAGCGAGCGCCAGCGAGCTCATCATGGGCAGGCAGTCATGCCGCTGCCGTTGTACCGTGCCTTTTTGACGACGGTTGCGGCATGAGCATTCCCAAGACGCTGGAGATCCCCGCCGGCGTGGAAGCCGTCACGATCCACGCCGAGGGCACCGACTTCGCCGCGCACGTGGCTCGCATCGACAACCCCCGCGCACATGTCCTCCTCGTACCCGGCTGGACCGGCAGCAAAGAGGACTTCACCCAGGTCCTCCCTCTCCTCGCTGCTGGAGGTTTCGACGTCACGGCGTACGACCAGCGTGGCCAGTACGAGACTGCCGCGCTGCCCGATGACGACTTCTCGCTCGCCGGCTTCGCGCGTGATGCGATCGCCGTTGCAAAAGCCGCTTCACCTGCGCCGACACACCTCCTCGGCCACTCGTTCGGTGGGCTCGTTGCCCAGCAGGCGGCGGTCGACAGCCCCTCGACGTGGCGATCGCTGAGCCTGCTCGGCACGGGGCCCGGCGCACTCGGCGAAAGCCCGCATCGGCCGCTGCGGATGCTGGCGCAGGCCCTTGGCAAGGTGCCGTTGCTCCAGATCCACGAGCTGCGCGAGCAAGGCGTACGTCGTCCGGCACAGATCACGCGATTCCTCGCCAAGCGCTTCACCAGCAACTCGGTGCCGTCGCTGAAGGCCATCACCCAGCTCCTGCTCGATGCGCCCGACATCATCGACCAGGTCGAAGCACTGGACCTGCCGATCTGGGTCGGCCGAGGTCAGGACGACGACGCGTGGGGTCACGACGTACAAGCGTCGATGGCTGAGCGACTTGGTACGACGGTCCACGTCATCCCGGACAGCCTTCACTCCCCCGGCGTCGAGAATCCCGAGGGCTTGGTCGACGCGTGGCTACCCTTCTTGAACAGTCACAGCTAGAGGAGCGCAGCTGATGGGCATAACCCGCGGATTCACGGGCCGGGACAGGAAAGGCGCCGACGAGCGTCTCCCGCCAGGCCAGTACGACACAGGGTCCAGCTGGCCGGTCCTGACCGCAGAGCTGATGCCACGGATCGATCTCTCCACGTGGGAGCTCGCGATCGGGGGCCTCGTCGAGCAGCCCACGAGCTGGTCGTGGGACGAGCTCCACGCGCTCCCAGCGTCGTCGTACAACGGCGACATCCACTGCGTGACGACCTGGTCGAAGTTCGACACCAACTTCGGCGGCGTCAGCCTCGACACCCTGCTTGAGGTCGCCCGCCCTAAGAGCGAAGCCACCCACATCGTCGCAACAGCCACGACGGGATACACGACCAACCTGCCGATTGACGATGTGCTCGGCGGCAAGTCCTGGATCGTCTGGGAGTTCGATGGGAAGCCGCTCGCTCAGGAGCACGGTGGACCCGTACGGATGCTGGTGCCTCACCTGTACTTCTGGAAGTCGACCAAGTGGATCACCCGCGTCGACTTCCTCGACCACGACGAGCCAGGCTTTTGGGAACGCAACGGCTATCACGATCGTGGCGACCCCTGGCTCGAGCAGCGCTACCAAGGTGATGCATGAGCGAGCAGCCGGTCCCGGTCGGCCGATCGTGGACGACGGGCATCGTGCGGGAGATCGAGCGACCTACCGACCGGCTCGTCAAGATCCGGTTCGAAGTCGCCGACCGCACGCCACATCGCCCGGGCCAGCACTACGTCGTCCGCCTGCGTGCGCCTGACGACTACACCGCCCAGCGGTCCTATTCGATCGCGTCCGATCCCGATGATCCGCTGGTGGAGATCATGGTCGAGGTCTTGCCGCGAGGCGAGGTGTCGCCGTTCCTCCACGAGATTGCCGAGGTGGGCGACGAGTTCGAGTTGCGCGGGCCGATCGGCCGCTGGTTCGTCTGGAACGATGACGTCCCGTCCATCTGCGTTGGCGGAGGCTCAGGGGTCGTACCGTTCGTCTCGATGCTGCGATACGCCCGGCGCGTCGGCATCGACCCGAGGCTCAGCATCGTCGCGTCGGCGCAGACCCGCGAGCGACTCCCGTACGCGGACGAGCTTGAGAAGTACGGGGCGCTCATCGCTCTGACCAGGGAAAACCATCACGATCGCGTGGCTGCGCACATTTATCCCGATGAGGTCAAAGCCCTCGCATTCGGTGCGCAGCGCGCCTACGTCTGCGGCTCTGTTGGGTTCGTCAGCTTCGCCGGGCGCATCCTTGCCGATGCTGGCATCTCCGAGAGCAACGTCCGCGTCGAACAGTTCGGCCCATCCGCGTAGGCCTTGCTTCAGCCGAAGAGGCGGCGGAACTGGTCGTAGGCCGTGGTGTTGCAGCCGAGGTCGAAGCCGATCTTGCCGGTGCCGTGATAGTCGCTGGAACCCGTACGCACGAGGTCGAGCTCGCGGGTGATCTGGGCCAAGTGCGCTCGATCCTCCTCGCCATGATCGTTGTGGTCGACCTCGAGTCCATCGAGACCGCTCTCCTTGAGGGAGGCGATGCGAGACTTGGTCAGGATCCGCTTGCTCCCCCGCGACCACGGGTGAGCCAGCACGGTACGACCGCCGGCAGCCTTGACCAGCTGGATTGCGGTGACGAGGTCAGCGGCGTAGCGGTCGACATACGCCGGCTTGCCAGGAGTCAGATAGTGCGCGAACGCCTCGTCGCGGTTGGCGACAACACCGAGCTCGACGAGTGCATCGGCGACGTGTGGGCGACCCATCGCTGCCGCGTTGGCTGAGTGTCGGCGAACGTCCTTGGCGTCGATGTTGATGCCCAACCCGCGCAATCGTTCAAGGGTCGCGGGCAGGCGCGAGTTGCGTCCATCAAGGACCTTTCCGAGCTCGGTGAGCAACGGCTTGTCCTTGGGATCGAACTCGTAGCCGAGCAGGTGGATGCTCTTGCCGTCGAGCTTCGTCGAGATCTCGATGCCCCTGATGAGTCGCACGTCCGCGCGCTTCGCCGCTCCGAGAGCCTCAGCCCACCCCTCGGTCGAGTCGTGGTCGGTGAGCGCCACGATCTCGAGCCCAGCCGCCGCCGCGTTGTGGATCAGCTCTTTGGGCGAATCCGTGCCATCGGACTTGTTGGAGTGGGTATGCAGATCGATCGTCACGGATCGAGGCTAACGGGCCGGAGGGAGGTTCCAGCTGCGTACGACCTGAGTGCCACGATCCACGCCCAGGACCGACACGGTCGACGTGTCCAGCACGAAACGCTGACCCTCTGCGATGTCGAGGCCAAGCCACCGTACGGCCAGCGCCCTCAGCGAATGACCGTGGGCAAACACCAGCGTCTTGCCTTCGACCGCACGTGCTTTGGCGATTACCCGGTCGAGCCGTTCCGAGACCTGTTGGCCGGTCTCGCCGCCGGGACTCGGGTGGGTCCAGATCGTCCACCCGGGCACGGTCTCGCGGATCTCCACCGTCGTCAGACCCTCGTAGTCGCCGTATGCCCACTCGACCAGGTCCTCATCAACCTCGGCATGACCGAAGCCTGCGAGCTCGGCGGTATGGACGGCCCGCTGACGGGGACTCGTCAGCACCTGCTCGAAATCGATACCGCTGAGGGCATCGACCAGCTTCAGCGCTGCGGCCTCACCATGTTCCGTGAGCGGCAGATCGGTCGTCGACGTGTGCCGACCGTTCGCGCTCCACTCAGTCTCGCCATGGCGTACGAGCCACAGCTGGTCCTCAACCTCGGCGTCAGCGTGGGACAAGGGCCCAGTAGTCCAGGTCAAGCAGCACGCCCGGTGCGTACTTGCCATCGTCGCCGCGCAGGGTCATCGACTCATCACGGCCCTTGGTGGCCACGAGCCGCAGCCTGAGCGCCCCAACACCTGGGGCGCTGGTCTCGGCCTTGTCGAGCACCTCGGACCATGCGTAGACCGTGTCACCGGCGAGCGCCGGAGCCGTGTGGGCGCCCGCATTGATCGCGGCTAGGAGCTGAGCATTGGCGAGACCGTTGAACGAGAGCGCACGCGCCAGCGAGATGACGTGACCGCCGTAGACCAGGCGTGTGCCGTCGGGGCGGGCCTCGGTGTTGAAATGCACCTTGGCGGTGTTCTGCCAGAGTCGGGTCGCGAGCATGTGCTCGGGATCTGTGATGGTGACCCCGTCAACGTGGTCGATCTTCTCGCCGACTTCGTAGTCGTCGTAGCGGTGCGGTTCACCCGCGGCGACGTCGTCGTACGAGGTGAAGTCGAGTCCGGCAGGTATGAGCAGGTCGGCGGCGGCCACAGCTTCGGCAAGATCCGGTACGACGGTCTCCGGAGCCGGCGCTTCATGGTCACGCTTGTGCACCATGACCCAGCGCGCCCAGTCGAGCACGACCTCGTCGTGTTGGTTGGTCGCCGTCGAACGTACGTAGACGACTCCGCTCTTGCCGTTGGAATTCTGCTTGAGACCGATGACCTCGGACTGCGTGGAGATCGTGTCGCCGGGGACGACGGGGCGATGGAATCGGCACTCGGCGTAGCCGAGGTTGGCGATGGCGTTGAGCGAGATGTCCGGGACCGTCTTGCCGAAGGCGATGTGGAACGCGATGAGGTCCTCGACAGGTGCAGGACTCAGACCGACCGACGCAGCAAAGGCCGCTGAGGACGGAACCGCGAAGCGCGTCGGGTAGACCGCGCCATAAAGCGCGCGATCGCCCTCGGTCACGGTGCGCGGCGTCGCGTGACGCAGCACCTGCCCGATCGTGAAGTCCTCGAAGAAGTTTCCACCATTGGTTTTCGAGGGCGCAGTTGTCTTGCTCAAAGGTCAACCTTCTGGCCTGGCATCCTTGCGAGGAGCTCCTGGCCAGCCGCCAGGTGCTTGTGCTCCACGAGCACCTCGTACTTGGTCGCCACGACCTTCTGGACCGAGCTGAAGTCGCGCTGACCGCGCGTTGCGGCATAACCCATGGCGCCAGAAACGAGCCCGAAGATGACACCGAAGCTCAGTCCGAAGAGCACCGTCGCCGCGAACGACTTGCTGTCGGTGAAGATGCTGAGCAGCAAGCCGATCAACAAGCCCAACCACGCGCCAGACGCAGCACCGGCAAGCAGGACGCGGCTCCACGTCAGGCGACCGGTCACCCGCTCGACCTGACGCAGTTCCGTACCGACAATCAGGCAGTTCTGTACCGGGAACTCGTTGTCCGAGAGGTAGTCAACAGCCTTCTGCGCGTCCGTGTACTTGTCATATATACCGAGCGACTGCGGATATTCGAGTGAGAAGATCTCGGGCATTCGGGTCTGCTTTCGGGTTGGTTAGAGCTTGTAGTCCTTGAGGAGGCTACGACCAATGATCATCTTCTGGATGTCCGAGGTGCCTTCGCCGATCAGCATGAACGCGACTTCGCGATAGATCCGCTCGATCTCGTACTCCTTGGAGTAGCCGTATCCACCGTGGATACGGAACGACGCCTCGACGACTTCGCTGGCGTACTCGGAGGCAACCATCTTGGCCATGCCTGCTTCGACGTCCATACGCTCGCCCGTGTCCTTGAGGCGTGCGGCACGCACCATCATGTTGTGTGACACCTCAACCTTGGTGCCCATCTCGGCCAGCCGGAACAGCACTGCTTGGTGCTCGGCAATCGGCTTGCCGAATGTCTCACGCTGCTGCGAGTAGGCAATTCCGAGCTCGAATGCACGGATCTGCAGCCCGCAGGCCCGAGCCGCCACGTTGACGCGGCCGACTTCGACGCCGTCCATCATCTGGAAGAAGCCCTTGCCCGGCTCACCACCGAGGATCTGGTCGGCTGAGATCTTGTGGTTCTCCAGGATCATCTCGGTCGTCTCGACGCCCTTGTAGCCCATCTTGTTGAGCTTCCCGGGGATCGTGACGCCCTGAGCCGTCTCGCCGAATCCGGGCTCCTTCTCGATCAGGAACGTCGTCATGTTCTTGTAGGGCGAGTCCGAACCCTCGTCGGTCTTGACCAGGGTGGCGACCAGCGTGGAGGTGGCACCGTTTGTCAGCCACATCTTCTGTCCGGTGATCGAGTAGGACCCGTCGTCGGCCTTGGTCGCCTTGGTGGTGACCGCTGCGACATCTGAACCGAGGCCCGGCTCCGACATCGAGAATGCACCGCGTACGTCTCCGGTCGCCATGCCGGGGAGGTACTTCTGCTTCTGCTCGTCAGTCCCGTGCTGCTGAAGCAGATAGGAGACGATGAAGTGGGTATTGATGACGCCGGAGACGCTCATCCAGCCGCGGGCGATCTCTTCGACCACGAGGGCGTAGGTCAGCAAGGACTCGCCGAGCCCGCCGAACTCTTCGGGGATGGTCAGCCCGAAGACGCCGAGCTCCTTGAGCCCTTCGATGATCTCGGTCGGGTATTCGTCGGCGTGCTCCAACTCCTGGGCAACCGGAATGATCTTCGCCTCGACGAAGTCATGCACGACCTTGAGGATCTGCTGCTGCTCGTCGGTGAGGCCCTCGGTGGTGGCGAGACGTCCCATGTGAATTGCTCCTGTAGCTCGGGCGACTGACCCATCGACTCTACCGAGAAGTAACTTCGTTGGCCTGTCCTGAGGTGGGTGACCTTGACCACCAAACTACTCCGCAAGGACGACCGA
>JAKFCR010000179.1:0-38470 GCA_036676545.1 Aeromicrobium sp.
GTGCCACCGGCGACGAACGCCACCTTGCCAGCGAGGATCCCAGTTCCAAACGTGTCAGTCATGGGAAAACTAGAACACGTTTCAGTTTCGCTGTCCACCGACACTCCGACATTCGAGCCACGCGCAGTCGGTGCCGCCGTGGCCGACCGTAGGGTGGAGCCATGACCGTCAGGCGTGTGCAGGGTAGTGAAGTCGAGTACGGCATCGCCGTACAAGGACAGCCGCACGCCAATCCGATGGTTGCGTCGACGCATGTCGTGAACTCGTATGCCGCCGCGCACGGCCTCACGCGGCGTGCCCGCTGGGACTTCGAGGAGGAGAACCCGCTGCGCGATGCGCGCGGATTCGACCTCAGCCGCGAGATCGCCGACCCGTCACAGCTGACCGACGAGGACATGGGCCTCGCCAACATCATCCTGACCAACGGCGCACGCCTGTACGTCGATCACGCGCACCCCGAGTACTCCAGCCCTGAGGTCACCAATCCCATGGATGTCGTGCTCTGGGAGAAGGCCGGCGAGAACGTCATGCGTCTCGGCGCTGAGCTGGCAGCGCAGATCCCCAACACCGCGCCGATCGTGCTCTACAAGAACAACATCGACAACAAGGGCGCCTCCTACGGATCGCACGAGAACTACCTGATGCGACGCGACGTCCCGTTCGAGCAGATCGTCGAGCACCTCACGCCGTTCTTCGTGTCACGCCAGGTCTTCACGGGTGCGGGACGCGTCGGCCAGAAGCAGGACGGCAGCGTCCACGCCTTCCAGGTCAGCCAGCGCGCCGACTACTTCGAGGTCGGAGTCGGCCTCGAGACGACCCTCAAGCGCCCGATCATCAACACGCGCGATGAGCCTCACGCTGATCCCAAAAAGTACCGCAGACTGCACGTCATCATCGGCGACGCCAACTGCTCCGAGACGGCGATCTACCTCAAGCACGGCACCACGTCGTTGGTGCTCGCGATGATCGAGGCCGGGTTCGTCACCGGCAACCTCTCGCTCGCCGCGCCCGTCACGGCATTGCACGAGATCTCGTACGACCCGTCGCTCACTCAGAAGGTTGAGCTGGCCGACGGGCGGCAGATGACGGCGCTGGAGATCCAGGGCGCCTACCTCGAGCTGGCCAAGGCATTCGTGGCTCGCGAAGGCTCCGACGAGCAGACCGACGACATCCTCCAACGGTGGGAGAGCGTCCTCGTACGACTGGCTCGCGATCCGATGGAATGCGTACGTGAGCTCGACTGGGTCGCCAAGCTAGCCCTGCTCGAGCGCTACCGCGAACGCGACGGGCTCGACTGGGATCACGCCAAGCTGCATCTGGTCGATGTGCAGTATCACGACATTCGGCTCCACAAGGGGCTCTATCACCAGCTCGTACGCACGGGACGCATGGAACGACTCATCACCGAGGAGCAGATCGCCGCTGCGGTCACGGATCCACCACACGACACGCGCGCGTACTTCCGCGGTATGTGTCTCGCAAAGTTCTCCAAGGACATCGCTGCTGCATCGTGGGACTCGGTGATCTTTGACCTGCCTGGCCACGACTCGCTGCAGCGCATCCCGACGATGGAGCCCCTGCGCGGCACCGCCGAACACGTCGGGGAGCTGTTTGAGACCAGCAAGACGGCATCCGAGCTGTTTGCAGCAATCACCCGCCGCTAGCGCCAGATCACCCCGCAGCGCTTCCACGGCGATATAGGGTTAAGGCATGTCTGAGCAGCAGCACAAGAACACGCGCAAGTCGACCGAGCTCGAAGTCACGGCCGAGACGACTGAGGTCGACGTCGAGCAGAAGGTCAAGCTCGACGATGACGTCGACTCGATCCTTGACGAGATCGATGACGTGCTCGAGGAGAACGCCGAGGAGTTCGTTCGCAGCTTCGTCCAGAAGGGCGGGCAGTGATGCTCCCAGACGGCAATCGCCTGTCCGGATCGTCATCCTTCGCTGACTACCTCGCCTCAACTGCACCTGACCTGATGCCCGGAGCCGCCGCACGCGGCGCCGGTGGAAGCCACGGCGACCTCGCACCCCACGGCACCACCATCGTCGCCGCAACGTTCGATGGCGGTGTCGTCATGGCCGGAGACCGCCGCGCCACGATGGGCAACGTCATCGCGCAGCGCGACATCCAGAAGGTCTTCCCGGCCGACGAGTTCTCCTGCATCGGCATTGCCGGCAGCGCCGGACTCGCGATCGAGCTCGTACGACTGTTCCAGGTCGAGCTCGAACACTACGAAAAGATCGAAGGCATCGTCCTATCGTCCGACGGCAAGGCCAACCGCCTCGCAGCCCTGATTCGAGGCAACCTCGGCCTGGCAATGCAAGGGCTGGCAGTCGTACCGCTGTTTGCCAGCTTTGACCTCGAGACGTCCGCGGGCCGCATCTTCTCGTACGACGTGACCGGAGGCCGCTACGAAGAGCACGCATTCCACTCGGTCGGCTCCGGCTCGATGTTCGCCCGAGGAGCGCTCAAGAAGCTCTACGGCCCCGACCTGACTGAAGCCGACTGCGTCACCGCCGTGATCCAGGCGCTCTATGACGCTGCCGACGACGACTCCGCTACCGGCGGGCCAGACTTGACGCGGCGCATCTTCCCGATCGTCGCCGTGGTCACGGCCGACGGCTACCGTCAGTTGGCGGAGGACGAGGTTGGTGCGATCGCCGACGACGTCATCGGGGGCCGCCTCGTCCGTCCCGACGGCCCGACCGCCCCACTGAGCTGAGAGGAGAGATCAGATGACACAACCGTTCTACGTCTCGCCCGAACAGCTCATGAAGGATCGGGCCGACTTCGCCCGCAAGGGCATCTCCCGCGGCCGCAGCGTCGCGATCCTCCAGTACGCCGACGGCATCCTGTTCGTGTCGGAGAACGCCTCCAAGGCGCTGCACAAGGTCAGCGAGATCTACGACCGCATCGGCTTCGCCGCAGTTGGTCGCTACAACGAGTTCGAGAATCTCCGCATCGCCGGAGTTCGCCTTGCCGACATGCGCGGCTACTCCTACGACCGTCGCGACGTGACGGGCCGGGGGCTCGCCAACGCGTACGCGCAGACGCTCGGCACGATCTTCTCCTCAGGTGGCGAGAAGCCGTACGAGGTCGAGATCTTCGTGGCAGAAGTCGGCGACACCGCCGAAGAAGACCAGATCTACCGACTGACGTACGACGGCTCGGTTGCCGACGTACAGGGATTCGGCGTCATGGGAGGTCAGAGCGAGCAGGTCGAGGAACACCTCGGTGCCAACTTCAAGCCCGGCCTGACGCTCCCCAAGGCGATCAAGATTGCCGTGGAGGCGTTGGGACACGACGTCGAGCCAGCTCGTACCGTCGACGCCTCGGCGCTCGAGATCGCAGTGCTCACTCGCGCCCGCTCGCAGCCACGGAAGTTCCGTCGCGTGAGCGAAGCGGATGTCGTCGCAGCTTTGGGCTCCTGACAAACCTCCGAGGTCTTGTGGTGTCGGCGCCGTGTTGTCCCGCGGTGTCATGCGAGCACGACTAGGGTTGGAGCATGGATCGGCGGATCTTTGGAATCGAGAACGAGTACGGCGTCACGTGCTCGTTCAAGGGCCAGCGCCGTCTGTCACCTGACGAGGTGGCTCGCTATCTGTTCCGCAGGGTTGTCTCCTGGGGGCGCAGCAGCAATGTGTTCCTGCGCAACGGCGCCCGTCTCTACCTCGATGTCGGCAGCCATCCCGAGTACGCCACTCCCGAGTGCGATGACCTGGTCGACCTCGTCACGCATGACCGGGCAGGGGAGCGCATCCTCGAAGGCCTGATGATCGACGCCCAGCAGCGGCTCGCCGATGACGGCGTCGAGGGCGACATCTATCTGTTCAAGAACAACACCGACTCGGCCGGAAACTCCTACGGTTGCCACGAGAACTACCTCGTGAGCCGGGCAGGGGAGTTCAGCCGCCTCGCCGACGTGCTCATACCGTTCCTCGTCTCACGTCAGATCATCTGCGGTGCCGGCAAGATCCAGCAGACTCCCCGCGGCACGATCTTCTCGGTCAGCCAGCGCGCCGAGCACATCTGGGAAGGCGTCTCCAGCGCCACGACTCGTTCCCGCCCGATCATCAACACCCGCGACGAGCCGCATGCCGATGCCGAGCGCTTCCGCCGGCTCCACGTGATTGTCGGCGACTCCAACATGAGCGAGACGACCACGCTGCTCAAGGTTGCCACCACCGACCTCGTCCTCCGGATGATCGAGGGCGGTGTGTCGATGCGCGACATGACGCTCGACAACCCCATCCGCGCGATCCGCGAGATCGCCCACGACATGACGGGCCGCAAGAAGGTGCAGCTCGCCAACGGACGCGAGCTGTCAGCGCTGGAGATCCAGGCCGAATACTTCGGCAAAGCCGCAGAGTTCGTCGACCGCCACGGGCTGCACACGCCGACCATCACCCGCACGCTCGACCTGTGGGAGCGCACGCTCAAGGCCGTCGAGTCCGAGGATCTCTCGCTGGTGGAGCGCGAGATCGACTGGGTGATCAAGTACAAGCTGCTCGATCGCTATCGCTCGGTCCACGGTCTCAGCTGGGGCGATCCGCGAATTGCCCAGCTCGACCTCGCCTATCACGACATCCGCCGGGATCGCGGAATCTTCTATCTCCTCGAGAAGAAGGGCGCGGTTGCTCGGGTCACCAACGACCTCGACGTCTTCGCCGCCAAGTCGATCCCGCCGCAGACCACACGTGCGCGACTGCGTGGAGACTTCATCAAGCGTGCCCAAGAACGTCGTCGCGACTTCACGGTCGACTGGGTGCACCTCAAGCTCAACGACCAGGCGCAGCGGACTGTGCTCTGCAAAGACCCATTCCGTTCACACGACGAGCGCGTGCAGAGGCTCATCGACGGTATGTGACCGGGCTCAGCATCCTCTTGGGATCTGTCGATACGATGACCAACGGCCCTTCCACCGATCCAAAGGTTTCTTTCGTGCGCCGTCTTCTCGTGGCAACTGTTGCCGCCACCAGCTTGGTTCTTGCCGGATGCGGCTCCGATGACTCTGCCGGCGGTCTCGGCGACATCAAGGTCAGCACGGACATCAAGCCCAAGGTCACCGTTGCCAAGGACTTCACCGCCACCAAGACCACGTCGAAGGTCCTCACGACCGGCAGCGGCCTCGCGCTCGCAGAGGGCGATGCCGTCAAGGTCAACTACGTGGCGATCAACGGGCGGACCGGCAAGGAGTTCGACAACTCCTTCACCAGCGACAAGCCGCTGACCCTCACGCTTGCCGAGACGTCAATCCTGCCCGGATTCGTCAAGGGACTGAAGGGCAAGAAGGTCGGCAGCCGTGTGCTCGTCGCGATTCCGCCCAAGGACGGCTTCGGCCAGGCACAGGCCGAGCTGGGCATGAAGAAGGACGACACCATGGTGTTCCTCTTCGACATCATCGCGAAGGTCCCCGAGATCGCGAGCGGCAAGGCCAAGGCGCTTCCCAAGACCCTGCCCAAGCTGGTCCTCGACTCCAACAAACAGCCTTCCAAGTTCAAGAAGACGTCCACGACTGCACCCAAGGCCAAGAAGGCCAGCACTCACGTCGTGATCCAGGGCACCGGTCCGGCCATCAAGCTCGGCCAGACGCTCAGCGTTCACTACCTCGGCCAGATCTACCCCGCCGGCAAGACCTTCGACTCGTCGTGGGCCCGCAAGGCACCGTCTTCGTTCACCCTCGCTGAGGGCCAGCTCATCAAGTGCTGGACCGACGCACTGGTGGGTCAGAAGGTCGGCAGTCGCGTCGTCCTGGTGTGCCCGGCCGACGTCGCATACGGCAAGAAGGGCAGCGCCCCAGACATCAAGGCTGGCGACACGCTGATCTTCTCGATCGACTTGCTCGACGCTTCCTGACATCCTCCTCTCATGGCCGAGCGCAAGACCGAGAGGTTGATGAACCTCATCTTCGCTCTTCTGGTGAGCAAGCAGTTCCTGACGAAGGTGCAGATCCGCGACGCCATCGCCGACTATCGCGATGCGCCGAGCAGCGACGCTTTTGACCGGATGTTCGAGCGGGACAAGGAAGAGCTGCGCGAGCTCGGCATTCCGGTCGAGACCGGCGGGAACGATGTCTACTTCGACGACGAGGTCGGCTATCGCATTCGCCGCGACGAAGCCGAGCTGCCCGATCTTGAGCTGACGCGCGAGGAAGCTGCCGTCATCGGGCTAGCCACGCAGGTTTGGGAGCACGCAGGACTCGCCAACGACTCGACCACCGCACTGATGAAGCTCAAGGCCATTGGGGTGGATGTCGACACGTCAGTACTCCGCATGGCCGAACCCAAGCTCTCGACCAACGAACCGTCGTTCGATGCGATGTGGGACGCCGTCACCCGCAAGATCCCCGTGTCCTTTGTGTACGCACGCCCGGCGCGCGAAGCCATGGAGCGTCACCTGCAGCCGTGGGGGATCATCTCCTGGCGCGACCGCTGGTACGTCGGCGGCTTCGACCTCGATCGCGACGGACCGCGCATCTTCCGACTGTCCCGAGTCATTGGTGACGTCAAGAAGACTGGTTCGCCAGGATCGTACGAGATCCCCGACGGAACGGACATGAAGGACCTCGCCCGCGGACTTTTCCCATCACCACCCGACGAAGCGGCCGTACTCCGGATCCGGAAGGGGCGTGGACTTTCGCTGCGCCGTCTTGCCGAGAAGGTCACTCCGATCAGCGAGGACCTCGACGAGGTCGCGATCCGCTACTCGTCGGACTGGGAGCTTGCTTCCGAAGTCGCGTCATACGGTCCCGACGTCGTGGTGATCTCGCCCGCGTCCGTACGCGATGCGGTCGTCAAACGCCTGCAAGCCGCAGCGAGCGGGACGATTTCCTCATGACACGGTCCAGGTCGCAGGTCGTGCGGATGCTCGCGCTCGTGCCCTACCTGCAGTCGCACGGGGGCATCCCGGTCAACGAGGTCGCCGCCGAGTTCGGCGTCAAGCCCAAGCAGATCCGCGATGACCTGCGACTGCTGATGTACACGGGCGTCGGCGAATACCCCGGCGAGCTCATCGACTTCGACCTGACAGCGCTTGAGGATGATGGGGTCGTCTCGATCCGTGACGCGGAGTTCATGAGTCGCCCGCTGCGAATTAGCACCAGCGAGGGTGTCGCACTGATCGTCGCGCTCCGTACGCTCCGCGCGTCGGCCAGTGGCGAAGAGCTCACCGTGATCGACAGTGCGCTGTCCAAGCTAGAGGCGGCAGTCGGCGACACTGTGACCGCACCAGTAGACGTCGTGTTGGACGAGGTTGACCCAGCCACTCACGCGACGATCGTCCAGGCACTCGCATCGGGCAAGCGGCTCGAGCTGACGTATGCCACGGCTTCGCGCGACGAGCAGACGGATCGTCACGTCGACCCACGCCGACTGTTCACGGAACAAGGGAAGCTCTACCTCGAGGCTTGGTGCCTCAAGGCCGAAGACCTGCGGTTCTTCCGCCTTGACCGCATCGTGGCCGCCGACGTGACGGCATTCGATGCAGAGGAGCACGACGTCACACCTCGAGACCTCTCCGACGGGTTCTTCACCGTGGGGGAGGAGACCCCGTTCGCGCTGGTCGACCTGCACCCGCGAGCCCATTGGCTGACCGAGTATTACCAGGTTGATCTCATCGAACAGGCCGATGACGGGACCTGGCGTGCGCGTCTCTACGGTGCCGACTGGAGCTGGCTGCGGAGGCTCGTGCTGCGCAACGCCGGTTCGGTTGCGGTCATCGAACCACCGGAACTCGCCGCAGACGTAGCCCGTCAAGCTGCCCTTGCGCTTCGCGCGTACGATGCTGACTAGGTAGTACTTCGTAGAAGGAGCAGTCATGTTCGGCTTGGGCAGCACAGAACTCTTGATCGTGCTGGGAGTCGTCGTCCTCATCTTCGGTGGCAAGAAGCTCCCCGAGCTCGCTCGCGGATCTGGCCGTGCACTCCGCATCTTCAAGTCTGAGGTCAAGGATCTGGGCACTGACGAGCCCGATACCAAGCCCGACGCCATCGAGTCGGCTGAGGCGGACAAGAAGCCCGAACAGGGCTGAGGTTGGCGCCTCGGCGCGGCACGCCCACCCCTCAGGGCGGCACGATGCCGCTCATCGAACACCTGCGTGAGCTTCGGACACGTCTGGTCAAGTCACTTCTGGCGATCGCCCTTGGCACGGTCGCGGCGTGGTTCTTCTACGACCAGATCCTCGAATTCTTGACGCACCCGTACAACGAGATCGAGCCGTTGCTCAAGGAGCGCGGTATTGAGTCGGACATCGTCATCACCGGAATCGGCGGCGCCTTCACGTTCCAGCTCAAGATTTCGCTCGTCACGGGAATCCTGCTGACGAGCCCCATATGGCTGTGGCAGCTCTGGGGATTCATCCTCCCCGCGATGCACCGCAACGAAAAGCGGTGGGCGCTGCTCCTGACCGCGACAGGCGTCCCGCTCTTCCTCGCTGGCGCTGCCCTCGCGTACGTCGTGCTCCCCAAAGCCATCGACGTGCTGATCGGGTTCGTTCCTGACGGAGTCGGGAACCTCGTCACTGGTCAGGAGTACTTCGACTTCGTCATCCGCATGATGCTCGTGTTTGGCGTCGCGGCCGAGATCCCGCTCGTCGTGATCCTGCTCAACCGCATCGGTGCGGTCAGCGCCAGGCAGCTTGCGTCAGCACGACCATGGACCGTCATCGGCATCTTCGTGTTTGCCGCCGTCGCCACTCCGAGCACGGATCCGCTGACGATGCTGTTCCTCGCCGTCCCGATGCTCGTGCTCTACCTGGTGGCTGAGGTCATCGCCCGAATCAGCGACCGGCGCAAGGGGAAGACCGCGCCTGAAGAGCTCTCGGACGACGAAGCGTCCCCCTTGGATGACGAAACCTCCCCGCTGAACGACTGACCGACCATTACGCTGAGCGCATGCGTTTCGCGATCGTCGTCAACCCCACGTCAGGCAAGCGCCATGGCGAGACGATCTCCGCACAGGCTGCCGAACGCCTCGGCAATGCGGGCCATTCGACGCTCATCGTGCAGGGTGCCGACGCGGCCTCCGCACGTGATCAGCTCAAGCTCGCGATCGATGCCGGCCTCGACGGAGTGCTCGTCGTCGGCGGAGACGGCGCACTGCACGGGGTCCTCGATCACGTAGCCGATTCGGACTTGGTTTTTGGACTCATCCCGGCTGGAACCGGCAACGACACAGCGCGATCACTCGGCATCCCGGTCAAGGACGTCGACGCCGCCGTCGATCTGATCATCGCCGGCAACGTACGTACGATCGATCTCGCGCGCGCCGACGAGGCGTATGTCGCGACCGTCGTCGCCTCTGGATTCGACTCCAAGGTCAACGAGCGCGCCAATGAAATGACCTGGCCGCGCGGCAACATGCGCTACAACATCGCGATGGTGGCCGAGCTCCGAGCGTTTGAGCCACTGCCGTTCACGCTCGTCCTTGACGGCAAGACGATCGAGCGCGAAGCGATGCTCGTGGCCGTGGGCAATGGTCCGTCGTTCGGTGGCGGACTTCGCATCTGCGAGGGCGCCAAGCTGGACGACGGTCTTCTCGATGTCGTGGTGATCAACCCCGTGAGCAAGCCCAAGCTGCTCCGCGTGTTCCCCAAGCTCTACAAGGGCACGCACACGACGCTGCCGGAGTTCGAGCGCCACCTCGTCAAGGAAGTGACGCTCTCATCGCCGGGCATCGTCGCGTACGGCGACGGTGAGCGGCTCGGCCCGCTGCCGATGACAACACGCATCCAGCCCGGCGCGCTCCGGGTCTTCGGACCACCTGTTGCCACGTAGGCTGGCGGTATGACGACGCCCGCTGAGAAGTACGCGAAATCCCGGGCGGATCAGCACCATCCACTCCTGGCATCTTTCCGCGATCTGTACGACTTCCCGCTCGACGGTTTCCAGATCGAGGCCTGCAAGGTCGTCGAGGAGGGCCACGGCGTCCTGGTTGCAGCACCGACCGGCTCCGGCAAGACGCTGGTCGGCGAGTTCGCCGTACACATGGCACTCACCACCGGCCGCAAATGCTTCTACACGACGCCGATCAAGGCGCTCTCCAACCAGAAGTTCTCGGACTTCGTCGAACGCTATGGCGCCGACAACGTCGGCCTGCTGACAGGCGACAACACCATCAATGGTGAAGCACCGATCGTCGTCATGACGACCGAAGTGCTGCGCAACATGCTCTACGCGGGCTCGAGCACGCTCACCGGTCTCGGATTCGTCGTGATGGACGAGGTGCACTACCTCGCAGACCGCAGCCGCGGCGCAGTCTGGGAGGAGGTCATCATCCACCTCCCAGAATCCGTCTCGGTGATCTCGCTGTCGGCGACGGTGTCGAACGCCGAGGAGTTCGGCGCGTGGCTCACCGAGGTGCGTGGCGACGACACCGTGACGATCGTCGAGGAGCGCCGGCCCGTACCGCTCCACCAACACGTGCTCGTGGGCCGCAAGCTCTTCCCGCTGTTCGAGTCCGGTGGCACCGAGGTCAACCGGGCGCTGGAACGCATCGCGCGCGAGGACTGGCAGTTCTCCCGGATGTCCAAGGGCCGGCCCAAGAAGGGCGGTCAGCGGCCGCGGAGCCGCCACCGTACGCCCGGTCGCATCGAGCTCGTCGAACGTCTGGATGCCGAAGGACTGTTGCCCGCGATCACGTTCGTGTTCAGCCGAGCCGGATGCGCAGCCGCCGTCCAGCAGTGCCTGGATGCCCGCCTCAGTCTGACGACGCCCGAGGAGCAGGCGGAGATCACCGCTGTCGTCGACGCGGCGTGCTCGCACCTGCCCGAGGACGATCTCGAGGTGTTGGGCTACTACGAGTTCCGTGAGGCGCTCGTACGCGGGATAGCGGCCCACCATGCAGGCATGCTGCCGACGTTCAAAGAGGTCGTTGAGGTGCTGTTCAGCCAAGGCCTCGTCAAGATGATCTTCGCGACGGAGACGCTCGCCCTCGGCATCAACATGCCCGCCCGTTCCGTTGTCATCGAGCGACTCTCGAAATGGAACGGCGAGACACACGCCAACATCACACCGGGGGAGTACACCCAGCTCACCGGCCGAGCCGGGCGCCGCGGTATCGACATCGAGGGACACGGCGTCGTCCTGTGGCAACCCGGACTCGACCCCAAGCAGGTCGCCGGTCTGGCATCGACGCGTACGTATCCGCTCAACTCGTCGTTCCACCCGTCCTACAACATGGCGGTCAACCTCGTCGGGCAAGTCGGGCGTCTGACGGCTCGTGAGCTGCTCGAGCAGTCGTTCGCCCAGTTCCAGGCCGACCGCGCCGTCGTCGGCATGGCGAGGCAGATCCACAAGGCCGACGACGCCCTTGAGGGCTATCGCGAGTCGGCACAGTGCCATCTGGGCGACTTCATGGAGTACGCCGCTCTGCGCCGCGAGATCAGCGACATCGAGTCGTCAGGTGCCCGTGAGCGTCGCTCAGCGGACCGTGAGGTCGTGATTGAGTCGCTCGTTGGTCTCAAGCCGGGCGACATCATCAACGTCCCAGCAGGGCGCTGGGCTGGCATTGCCGTCGTTCTTGATCCCGGTACGCAGGCCGACCGCGAGGGACCGCGTCCGATGGTCCTCACCGCCAACCGTCATGCCCGTCGGCTGGCGATGGTCGACTTTCCGACTCCCGTCAGCGTGATCACCCGCATACGTATCCCGAAGTCCTTCAACGCGCGCAACCCCCAGGCCCGCCGCGACCTGGCGTCCAGCCTGCGCAACCACGCCGAGGGCGTCGCGTGGAAGCCCAAGGTCGCCTATCGCGAGCACGGTCCGCGCAAGGATCCCCGCGTCGACGCTCTCCGCGAGAAGATGCGTGAACACCCGTGCCACGAGTGCCCCGATCGCGAGTCCCACGCACGCTGGGCCGAGCGCTACCAAAAGCTCGAACGTGACACCAAGAACCAGCGGTCACGCATCGAGCAGCGCACCAACACCGTCGCCCGCCAGTTCGATCGCGTATGCGAAGTGCTCGATGTGCTCGGCTACCTGGACGGCGACGAGGTCACCGAGGATGGAAAGAAGCTTCAGCGTGTCTACAGCGAGCTCGACCTCCTTGTGAGCGAGTGCATTCGCGAGGGCGTGTGGGACAACCTCGAGGCGCCTGAGCTGGCTGCAGCCATCAGTGGGCTGACGTACGAGTCCCGCAACTCAGACGATGCGCCGGCACCGCGCTTCCCGACCAAGAACGTACGAGATGTTGCAGATGCGATGAGCTCCCTGGGCGCCGAGCTCGAACGGCTCGAACGCGAGCACCGCGTGAAGTTCCTGCACCAGCCAGACTTCGGGTTCGCCCAAGCAGTGTGGCAATGGTCAATGGGCGCGTCACTCGACGACGTGCTCACCGACATGGAGCTCGCGGCCGGCGACTTCGTACGCGCCATGAAGCAACTGATCGACGTTGTCGCCCAGGTCGCTGATGCGTCTGGCCCTGGCCCGTTGCGCAAGACCGCGCGCGAGGCACTCGATCTGCTGCGCCACGGTGTCGTGTCCTACACCTCGATCACGAGCTAGCTGAGAGTCCTTCGAGCACCCTGTCGGCAGCCCCGCTGATGCCCCAG
This sequence comes from Aeromicrobium sp., assembly GCA_036676545.1. Classification (GTDB taxonomy): domain Bacteria; phylum Actinomycetota; class Actinomycetes; order Propionibacteriales; family Nocardioidaceae; genus Aeromicrobium. Next base: position 12,551 of record JAKFCR010000179.1, read on the forward strand.
GTCTCAGCGAAGGCCCGGAACGCCGTCTGCTGGTCCTGCGTGAGTGTTTCGAGCTTCCACGCGGATATCTCGCAGGCGTCACGGTTGACGGCGACGACCGTGCGTCCCGCGGCGATGTAGGCCGCCGAGTCCTTGATGGACTGGCGAACGCGTGGCTTGATCGAGCTCGCCGGGTCGTCGGCGGCGGCGATGATGCCGTCCAAGTCCCCGAACTCGTTGAGCAGCACGCCGGCGGTCTTGTCACCAATGCCCGGCACTCCTGGGATGCCGTCCGACGGATCGCCGCGCATGACGGCGAAGTCGACGTACTGCGAGGCATCGATGCCATAGCGCTCGCGCATCCAGGCGTTGTCGACGAGATCGGGATTGCCGACACCGCCCCGCGATGTGTAGATCACGCGTATGGAGCGTTCGTCGTCAACGAGCTGGAACAGGTCGCGGTCGCCGGTGACGACGTCCACCGGCCCATCCCAGTGCCTGCTGAGCGTGCCGATGATGTCATCCGCCTCGGCTCCGGCTGCACCGATCACCGGTATGCCCAACAGCGCAAGCGCCTCGGCGATCAGCGGAACCTGAGGGCCGAGGAGCCCTTCGGTCGTGTCACCTTCGGCGCCGTCTTCGCCCAGTCGATGGGTCTTGTAGGTGTCCATGAGGTCGACCCGCCATTGCGGGCGCCAGTCGTCGTCCCAGCACGCCACGATCGCGGCCGGCTTGAACTCGGTGCTGAGCGTCGCAACGAAGTCCAACATGCCTCGCAGCGCATTGACGACCGTGCCGTCTGGAGCCTTCAACGAGTCGGGCACTCCGAAGAACGCCCGAAAGTAGAGGCTTGCGCTGTCCAGGAGAAGTAGTGGTCCGTTGGGCATGCTCCGACCCTACTCAGGTCGCAGGCTGGTCGTCCTCATCGTTCTCGCGCTGCTGGCTCTCGCGATACGCACGACGCTGCTCCTCGGCGCGCTCACGGAACTTCCGCTGGAAGTCCTCTTCGTCCGCCGGGAGCGACGACGGATGCCGAATGGGTCGATCACGATCTGAGACGACCTGACCGTAGTTGCCTTTGTACGGCATGGACCGCGCCGCCTGCGGCCTGCCGGCGACGAGCCACGCGATCGACCCTACAAATGGCAGGAAGATGATCAGCACGATCCACATCACCTTGCCGAGGTTTCGCACTGAACCCTCATCGGTGGTGATCGCGTCGATCAGACAGAAGATCCACAGGCCGAGTACAAGGAATCCGACGACTCCATTCATGTAGAGCACAGCGCACCTCCTACCGAGACGTGAGTTGCCAAATCATGGCACCCCCGAAGGCCACACACAGTCGAATGGCGCAGGCTGGTCAGACGCAACAGGATCGCGCTCACGACTCCTTCAGGCGCGTCGGTATCGTCGTCACGTGAGCACACGATGGCGCAGGGCACAGCAAATGGCAGCTTCCGAGGGCATTGATGCCCTCCTCGTCACTCCAGGCGCAGATCTGCGCTACTTGACGGGCTACACGGCGCTTCCGCTGGAGCGGCTGACCTGCCTCGTTCTGCCAGCGGAGGGCGATCCGACGCTGATTGTCCCCGCGCTCGAGGCGGCTGCCGCGCGGGCGTCTGGCGTTGACGTCGCCATTGCAACCTGGACAGAGACCGAAGATCCGTTTGCCCTGGTCACCGATCTGGTGGGGGACGCCGCGACGATCGGGCTTGACGACCACATGTGGGCGTCCCGCGTCTTCGCGCTGAAGTCAGCGCTTCCACATGCGCGCCAGGTTCTTGCCGGACCACTCGTACAAGAGTTGCGCATCCGCAAGGAAGCCGACGAGATCACAGCATTAAGAGAAGCAGGCCAGGCAATCGACCGCGTACACGCACGTATGGGGGAGTGGCTCCGTCCCGGACGCACCGAACGCGAGGTCGGTGCGGACATCGCTCGCGCGATCATCGATGAAGGTCACGAGACGGTCGACTTCGTCATCGTCGGCTCCGGCCCCAACGGCGCGTCGCCGCACCACGAGCTGTCGGATCGGATAATCGAAGAAGGCGACCCGGTCGTCATCGACATCGGTGGCACCAACCACGCGGGCTACTGCTCCGACTCGACCCGCAACTACCTCGCGGGGGGTGCTGTTCCGGCTGAGTACGCCGAGTTCTACGGCGTCCTGCAGACGGCCCAGCGAGCGCAGCTCGACTATGCCAAGCCCGGCGTCACCGCCGAGTCTGTGGATGCCGTCGGCCGCGCGATCATTGCCGAAGCTGGATATGGCGATCGCTTCATCCACCGCACCGGCCATGGCATCGGCCAGGAGACCCATGAGGAGCCCTACATCGTTGAGGGCAGCTCGTTGGTCCTCGAAGAAGGTATGGCGTTCTCGATCGAGCCCGGCATCTACCTCGAGGGACGATTCGGCGCCCGTATCGAGGACATCGTGGTCTGCACAGCTGACGGGATAGAAGTACTCAACAACCAGCCTCGCGAACTCATCGCGCTGTGACCTCCATGTGGGCGCGGCCTAGGAACGCATGGCTGCTCGCCCTCGTACTCGGAGTCGTCGCCTCGTTCGGCTTTGATCCGGTCGAGATCCCGTACGCAATGGTGTTCGCACTGGCGGGACTCATCTGGCTTGCACGACAGCTGACGGACGCCCGCAAGCGAACCGTTGTCATCACCGGCCTCGTGTTCGGCCTGTCGTTCATGGCTCCATTGATCTGGTGGATGAATGCCGTGAGCGGCGCCGCGTACGTCGGGTTGGTTCTCCTGGAGACGGCCTTCTTCGCGCCGATCATGCTGGCGCTTCGTGCAGCCACACGTCTACATGCCTGGCCGCTGTGGGGAGCGGCGGTGTGGGTCGCGGGGGAGTTCGTACGCTCGGTGTTCCCGTTCACGGGTTTCCCGTGGGGTCGCCTCGCCCACACCTCGATCGACACTCCCTTCAAGTCATACGCGCGCGTCGTGGCCATGCCCGGCACCAGCGCAGTCCTCTTCGTCGTCGCGGCCCTCCTTGTCGTCATCCTGACCGGCGCCTCACTGCACAAAAGGATCGCGGCAGCAGCCACGGTCGTTGGCCTCCTGCTCATCGGCGTATTCCTGCCCACCGGGATTGCAGGAGGAGCGGGCACCAAGCAGGTGTCGCTCGTACAAGGTGACGTTCCCGGTGTATTCCTCACCTGGCCACGCGGAGAGATCTTCGACCTCCACGCGGCCGCTACGGACCAGCTGGCCGAGAAGATCGAGAGTGGCGCAGTTCCCAGGCCCGACATGGTGTTGTGGCCGGAGAATTCCACTGACGTCGACCCCAACTTCGACCAAGGTGTCCGAGCACGCATCGAAGGGCTGTCCGCCAGGATCGGCGCTCCGATCCTCGTCGGCGGCCTCCTCGATGGGCCGACCGTCGACACGTCCTACAACGCCGGCGAGGTGTGGGACGCCACGGGGCCGGGGGATCGCTACGTGAAGCTCAAGCCCGTGCCCTTCGGCGAGTATGTCCCGGGGCGTACTCAGTCGGACGGGGGGACATCCGTCTACGCCCAGTACATCGGGGGAATCTTCGACAGGCTGGCGCGAGACATCCCACGCGACATGCTCGCCGGTAAGGAGTCCGGAGCGATCCAGATCGCTGGCACGATGATCGGCGACACGATCTGCTACGACATCGCGTACGACTCGGTGACTCGCCGAGCCATCGATGGCGGTGCCCAGATGCTCGTGGTCCAGACCAGCAACGCCGCGTTCACCGGCACCTCTCAGCCCGAGCAGCAGTGGGACATCTCTCGTCTGCGTGCCGTCGAGACGGGCCGCTGGGTTGTCGTCCCGTCAACGAATGGCATCAGCGGCGTGGTGGATCCAGATGGCGATGTCGTGCAGCGTGCCCCGATGCATGAGCCCGCGCTGGTCAACCAAGAGGTCGAGCTCGGCGACGGCAAAACGATCGCCCTGCGCATCGGAGCACCGTTGGAGTATCTGCTGGTGACCCTCGGTCTGGGAGCATGGTTCCTCGGAACACGACGCAAGAAGGGATGATCACCCGTGGGCACGCTCGTCATCATCCCGACGTACAACGAGTCCGAGAACATCGCCTGGATCACGGCAGAAGTTCTCACTCACCAGCCTGACGTCAACATCCTGGTCGCCGACGACGGGTCACCGGATGGGACCGGCGAGATCGCCGACAAGCTGGCTGCCGCCGATGAACGCATCAACGTGATGCACCGTGAGGGCAAGCAGGGTCTCGGATCCGCGTACCGCGCTGGCTTTGCCTGGGGGATCGAGCGGGGCTACGACGTCCTGTGCGAGATGGATGCCGACGGTTCGCATCGTCCCGAGGACCTCGGCCGGATACTCGAGGCGAGCGACAAGGGTGCGGACCTGGTCCTGGGTTCTCGTTGGGTGCCGGGCGGGGGAGTCGTCAACTGGCCCTGGTATCGCAAGTTCATCTCTCGCGGTGGCACGTTCTACGCCCAGCTCATGCTCGGCTTGCCGATCAAGGACGCGACCGGCGGCTATCGGGCGTTCCGGCGCGAGACTCTCGAGCGGTTGCCGCTGGATGAGGTCGAGTCACAGGGCTACTGCTTCCAGATCGACATGGCGCGACGCGTGCTCGACGAGGGTATGTCGATCGTCGAAGTACCGATCACCTTCGTGGAGCGCGTACGCGGTGAGTCCAAGATGAGTGGACACATCGTTCGCGAGGCCCTGTGGCGGGTCACCGTATGGGGCTTGCAGCGACTCGTCCCCAGGCGCTTCCGCTAGAAACAGAGAAGACCCCGACCGGATGGTCGGGGTCTTGCAGAGTGACTCAGGCCGACTTCTTGGCCGGAGCCTTCTTGGCCGCCTTCTTGACGGGTCGATGGAGATGCGGAGGACCGATCTCGCCACCTCGGAGCAGCTCAAGCCGCTCGGTGAGGATCTCTTCGAGCTCCTTGACCGATCGTCGTTCGAGCAGCATGTCCCAGTGCGTACGAACTGCCTTCTCGTTCTTGACGAGCGGTTCGCCGCCTTCGACACGGCTGCCGATCTGACCGGTCTTGGGGTCTTCCCATTCGTACGGGATGTCGGCCTCATCGGCCATCGTCACCGAGAAGGTATGCCCATCAGCGCAGACATATTCAACCTGCTGACGGGGTGCCATTTCCACGCCGCGTTCGTCCTCGAAGCTCTGAGTCCCGAGTCGAGCGCCTCGCAATGCACGTTCTGCCATGGCAGTCCCCTTTCGTGTGCCTTATCTCTTCCAACGTAGGGGATGGACATGAGATTCCCCTAAGCGCGAGGTATTGGTCACACGTCAGTACGGACCAACATCCGGACAGGTGACTCGTGGCAGCCAAACGGGCCTGATGCAGTCGATCAGCTCCCAGACGACGCCTGCGTACGTATCGTCGCTGCTGTCGATGTACCACTCGAGACGCCGGTCGGGATACAGCCGATAGTGATTGCGAATCATGTCGCCCTCGATCGTCGGCGAGCTGACAGTCAACTCTGCACCGGTTGCTGCGTCAGCCGCATCCGTCATGCATGCCACCTCTGAGTGCGAAGTCGCCGTGACCTCTTCGCCTTGGCTCAGCTCTATGGAGCCACAGCTGGGAAACTTCTCGCGCTCGGCCCATTGCTCCTTGACCGAGTTGCTCTGCGATTGGCAGGCGCTCGTGCCCGCGACGAGCACGAGTGCGACCACGACACGAGCAGCATTCATGAGCGTGAACCTAGCTCAGACCAAGGCGGGCGGCTGGTTTCCGGCTTCGATGATTCCCTTCTTGGGATCAAGCTTCCACAGCAACAGTCCGCCGATGACGAAGAACGCGATCAGGGCGAGGATTGCCGGCCGGTAGGAGTCGGTCAGCTGGTGCACGACGCCGAACACCAGGGTGCCGAGCCAGCTCGTACCGCGTTCGCAGGCTTGGTAGAGGCTGAAGTACTCCGCCTCACGACCCCGAGGGATGAGGTTCGAGAAGAACGAGCGTGAGAGCGCCTGAGTGCCGCCCAGGACCAACCCGATGGCCACGGCGAGCATCAAGAACGGCACGATCTGCTTCTCCGGCAGGAAGAAGCCAAAGCACACCACGAGGATCCACACGACCAAGCCGCCGAGAATGGTCCGGTGGCTGCCGATGCGTGCGGCCACGCGCCCGAAGATGAGGGCTCCGCCAAACGCCACGAACTGCACGATCAGGATCGTGGCGATCAGGATGCTGGTGCCGAAGCCGAGCTGCTTGTCGCCGTAGACCGACGCAGAGTAGATCACGGTCTGGATGCCGTCGTTGTAGAACAGGTACGCGACGAGGAACAGCAATGTCTGCGGGTAATTCTTGAGCTCCTTGAGCGTGCGGAACAGCTGTCCGAAGCTGCGCTGCATCAGCGTCACTCCCTCTTCGGGAGGTATGCCGCGCGGCTCGCGGTCCTTGATGCCGCGGTACGGGATGATCGTGAAATATGCCCACCAGATAGCCGCCGACAGCAGGCTGACTCGCACCGCCATCTCGGTCGACAGCCCGAATGGCTTCACCGTGACGATCGCGAGGTTCACAGCAAGAAGCAGCCCACCGCCGAGATAGCCGAAAGCCCAGCCCTGCGAGGAGACGCGATCACGCTCGTCGGGTTCCGCAACCTCGACGAGGATCGCGTCGTACACCACGATCGACGCGGCATAGAACAAGTTGGCAACGACGAGCAGGCCCGCGCCAAGCTGCCAGTTGGTGCCGGTCACGAAGAACATCAGCGCGGCAACAGCCGCGCCGCTCCAGGCGAGACGCGCCATCAGTGTCTTCTTTGACTGCACACGATCGGCGATCGCACCGACAATCGGCAGGATGAAGGCTGAGATCACCGTCGCCAGCGTTACGACATAGAACACCAGTGAACCGGCCGAGACGGACAGACCGAGTATCGAGAGGTGCTCGGTGCACTTGCGGTCCTCGTCCCCGACGAAGCCACAGGCGGCACGTTCGGCGACGCTCGTCAGGTAGGGCGCATACAGAACCGTGGCGATGGTCGTGATGTACGCGGAGTTGGCCCAGTCGTAGAAGAACCACTTCTTCTGCTCCTCGTTCGCATTGAACCGTGGCAGCTTCATTTGTGTCCCCTCCAGGTGCCTCGGGCGACGAGAACATCCTTGAGGATGTCTGTCCGGTCGGTGATGATGCCGTCGACCCCGAGATCGAGCAGGCGGTTCATCGAGTCTGCGTCGTCCACGGTCCACACGTGCACCTGCAGTCCCAGGGCGTGCACCCGGCGTACGAAGCGACGCGTCACGACTCGGATGCCATGGCGAGTCTCAGGCACCTGCAGGCACACCGCGGCCGGGACTCGGAGGAGCTTCAGGACCTTCGCCGGCAGGAACTTGACCATTGCCGCTTCACGACTCGACGCCGAGGTGGCGATCGCCGGCAACCGTCGGCGGATCTGCCGCAGGCGGCTGTGGTCGAACGACGCCAGCAGGACCCGATCGATGGCGTCATAGTCCTCGATCACGGCGCAGGTCTCCTCGACCGCGGCATCGGACTTAACGTCGATGTTGAGCCGCGCATCGGGGAGCCGCGTCAGCAGTGCCTCAAGCGTCGGAATCGCCACACGTCCGCCAAGCAGCTCGCCGTCGACCAGGTCCGCGGTCAGAGACGCAATGGCGGCTGGATTGCTCGTCATCCGCTCGAGCGTGTCGTCGTGGAAGGCATACACGCGACCATCGGCCGAGACGTGCACATCGGTCTCGAGGTAGCGGTAGCCCAGCTCGTACGCGTGGGTGAATGCCTCCATCGAGTTCTCGATGCCGACATTCGACTCCACCAGGGAACCGCCGCGATGGGCGAAGGCAATTGGAGTGGGGGAGTCGAGGTACGCGCTGGACACATCCACACGCTAAGCCCTCAGGGGCTCAGCGAGCAGTCCCTATTGCCTTCGCCCGGTCTCACGCGAGTCTTGAACCTCGCGTTCACGGCTCAGATGTCGCGGAAGGTTTCGATCTGCGCGCCGAGGGCGTTGAGCCGCTCTGCGAGGTCCTCGTAGCCACGGTTGATGACGTAGACGCTGCGCAGCACCGAGGTGCCCTTGGCGGCCAGCATCGCGAGCAGGATGACGACGGCCGGACGCAGCGCCGGCGGGCACACCAGCTCGGTGCCGCTCCAGTGGGTCGGACCGTCGATCAGCACGCGGTGCGGGTCAAGCAGCTTGACTGATGCGCCGAGCTTGTTGAGCTCGGTGAGGTAGATCGCGCGGTTCTCGTAAACCCAATCGTGAAGCATCGTCTGGCCCTCGGCTGTCGCTGCAATGACAGCGAAAAATGGAAGGTTGTCGATGTTGAGGCCCGGGAACGGCATCGGGTGGATCTTGTCGATCGGCGCGTGCAGCGCCGACGGATGGGTCGTGATGTCGACGAGTCGGGTCTCGCCGTTCTCGGCGGGATATTCGGCGCTGCGGTCGTACTGGAAACCCATCTCCTCGAGCAGGGCAAGCTCGATCTCCATGAACTCAATGGGTACGCGACGCACGGTGATGCTCGACTTGGTGACGATGGCGGCCGCGATCAGGCTCATGGCCTCGATCGGGTCCTCGCTCGGCGCGTAGTCGACATCGGCGTTGATGACCGGCTTGCCTGTGACGCGCAAAGTCGTGGTGCCGATGCCGTCGATTCCAACGCCGAGCTTGACCAGGAAGAAGCACAGATCCTGGACCATGTAGTTGGGGCTGGCGTTGCGGATGATCGTGACGCCGTCGTACTTGGCTGCCGCCAGGAGAGCGTTCTCGGTGACGGTGTCACCGCGCTCGGTGAGGACGATCGGGCGTTCTGGGCCGACTCCTGCTGCGGTGGTGGCATGGTAGCTGCCCTCGGTGGCGACGACCTTCAGGCCGAAGGGACGCAGTGCCGTCATATGAGGCTCGACGGTGCGGGTACCGAGATCGCAACCACCGGCGTACGGCAGCTCGAAGTCGTCATAGCGGTGCATCAGCGGGCCGAGGAACATGATGATGCTGCGCGTACGACGGGCCGCGTCGGCATCCATCGCCGCGAGGTTGAGCTCGGCCGGGACGACGAGCTTGAGGTCGTTCTCCTCATTGAGCCAGGTGAACTTCACGCCGATCGACTCGAGCACTTCGAGCAGTCGGTTGACCTCTTCAATGCGCGCAACCTTGCGGAGCACCGTGGTTCCGGAGTTGAGCAGTGCCGCACACAGCAGGGCAACGCCAGCATTCTTGCTCGACTTCACGTCGATCGACCCCGACAGGGTCGTGCCGCCGACTACGCGCAGGTGGCTGGGACCCGAGGTGCCGACCGTGACCAGCTCGGAGTCGAGCGCAGCGCCGATACGAGCGAGCGTGTCGAGAGTCAGGTTCTGCTGACCCTTCTCGATCCGGCTCACCACGTTCTGACTCGTCTTGAGCTCCGTTGCGAGCTCAGACTGGGTCATTCCACTGTGTTGGCGAGCATCGCGAATGAGTACGCCGATGCGGGCCAGGTAGTCGTCGCGCACAGTCATGTCATCCACCATATCTCAGATATGAGATAACACAATTCAGGCAATTTCGAACGTGTCGGAGTCGGTTTGACCGAGTTTTCGGGAGTCTTCAACGCCCCCGAAGTTCACGGTGTGCTGCCAGTAGATGCCGTATGCGAGCTCCGAGATGGTCTTGTCGTGCACGGGAAACAGCGAGCTGGGGGAGACGCGCTGGACGAAGTCGACGGTCTCGCTGATCTTTGCCCACGGCGCCGACAGGGGGAGTGCCAGCACATCGACGCCAGTAGGCGCGTACTCGTACGTGTCGCCGGGGTGGAACAACGTTGGCTCGCCATGAGCGCTCAGCACGACACCCACATTGGCGACACGGGGGAGAGCGGACAGGATCACCGCGTGCTGAGATCCGACGCCGCGAACGGTGACAGCACCCACGACCGTCTCGAGTCCGTCGGCGTTGGGCGTCCAGTCGCCGAACTCGAGTGAGCCTGCACTCTCGGGGTCAGCGACCAGCAGAGCCTCGGGATTGCGATCCAGCAGACCCGGGCCGCGGATGACGTCAATGTGGTCGGGATGCTGATGGGTCACGACGATCGCGTCCAGACCGTCGAGTGCGAACGCTTCGTCGGCGCTGAACACTCCGGGGTCGATCAGGATGCGGGCGCCGGCTGCCTCGACGAGTAGGGCCGCATGACCGAAGCGGGTGATCTGCATACGGCCCATCCTGCACCCGCAATCAAGCCGCGATGTGGCCGATCTCGGGAGTGTCGGGCCCGAAGTGTCGATACATGATCGTGTCGCGGTTCTTGGCCGACTGCTTGTGCAGCCGTCGGTCTCCCCAGGAGGTGCGCCCCAGGACGTGGTGGTTGACGAGGTTGCGTCCGAAGACACCCACCGATGCCCACGGCAGGCGAACGGGGAGCCTCAGGTCCCGCATGCCTTCCTTGGTCAGGAACGGACGCAGCATGCTCAACAGCCTGGCGCGCGTGTACGCCCGCCCCAAACGCGGAAACCGCCTGAAATGCAGGCTGTTCTGGGCCTCCATGATGCCTTGTGCGAGTTGTGGCCCAGCTTCGGTGATGTCACCCTGCGCAAGCAGCACGTGGTAATTGAAGACGTGCTGTTCGCGTTCGTGGTCGAACAGCCAGTCGTCGTTGACGCCGATGAGCCAACCGACGTACTTCCAGAGGTGCATGACCGCCTGTGAGTCCTCAGTCGTGACGCGGACGCCGAGTGATCGCACGCCGAGCAGGAGCGTTGCGCTGAACAGACCGAGCGTTGCCGCCTGGTCGGACTGGTTGATCGGAAGGCCGAACCTCGGGGTGTCCCAGCGGTCTCCGCCCTCGAAGCGCTGATTGACCATCGCATGCATGAGACGGACGTGGACCGTCAGCTGAAAGCCCTCGCCCTCACGCCGCATGGCGTCATGGTCTGAGACTGCGACCGCCCACTTCTGCGTCTCTCCGAGTCGGCGCATGGTCATGTCGCCGGTCATTCCGCCGGTGGCCACGAGCAGATCTGTGGGACCTCCGAAGCGATATCCGCCGATCAGGGACAACTGCAGCAGGACGTCGGCAGCACTCTGGCCAAAGCGCCGGTACGCCTCAGCGCCCCGGTTGAGCAGATCGAAGTCGACCCACTCAGGCACGGCATCCACGGTGGCAAAGAAGTCGCGGAGCGCTGGGGGAGCGGACTCGACGGACTCGATGCCATGCACCAACGCCTGGTTGAACTGAGCCATCGAAACTTTGTCGTCGCCGGGCGACCGCATCGCCCTGGCCAGAGCGGCACCAACCTCATCGCGCTCCATGAATCGCTGACCAATCAGCGCCAGCTGGCTCTCGTCAACCGAACGTACGCGGGCGACGGACTTCAGCACACGTCCGATTCTTGCGCCTCGCTCTTCTGCAGCACGGAAGCGAGTTGGTGGGGTGACAACGGTCTCGATCGTCATAGCGAAAGTATGACGCGAGCAATTACTCGCATACAATTCGCATATGGCACACCCGATCCCGGCGAAGGACCTGCGCAAGACTCCGCGACAGGAACGGTCTCGCGCGATGGTCGAACGCATCATCGCCGCAGGTCAGGCTGTGCTGCTGCGTGATGGATACGAGAAGGCGTCAACCAACCGGGTCGCGGACGAAGCAGGCATCAGTCCGGGATCCCTGTATCAGTACTTCCCAGACAAGGAAGCGATCCTCGCGGCGGTCATCGACCGATACGCAGCGGAGTTCTCGACCCAGCTGACAGCGGTCCTTGCTGATCGCCTGGACGAGCCGGGCCCAGCGCTCGTACGCGCGTCATTCGAGGGATTGCTGGACGTCCTGACCGAGAACATCGAGTTCCTGCGACTGGTTGTTGAGGTGCTGCCGCGCAGCCAGTCGGGCAGCTGGGCCGGTGCACTGGAACAACGAATCAGCGACTTGGTAGCGGCCTACCTGTCGATCAACAGGTCCCAGACATCCATCACCGATCCTGCGACGTCAGCCTGGATTCTTGTCCGCATGGTCGAGCACCTGAGCGTGCAGTACGTGCTCGAGCAGCCGCCGATCCCTCGCGAGAAGTTCATCGACGAGATGGTCGACCTGACGCTGGCCTACCTCGGCCCGGCGTCCTGAACGTTCGGTGCTCGCGAAGCACTCGTGTCTCGCGGAGGAATCAGCAGCAGCGCGGCCAGCACAACTGAGCCCCCGAGCGCTGCCATGTTGAGGATCGAGTCGACCGTGTCGTACACGTCCAGATGGTGCACGTGGTACGAGAAATGGAACACGCCGAACGTCAACGTGGTCGCCGCTGCAACCAGGACGGCGATGCGCTCCATGCTCACGGCGGCCAGCAGAGCCAGCACCATCAGCGCAAGGTAGGTCGCTCCCACATCGCGTACGAGGTGCTCGTTGTACGGCCCATCGACGTTCAGCCATTGGCGCCCGAACCCGGGGAAGCTGTCGTAGAACGATCGCGGCGCAAAGGCCGCCCATGGGCCCGTAAAGGCACCTGTCGCCGCCAGGATTGCCAGAATCACGCGCTGGATCGTCTGGGTCATGTCCTGAGGATGGCGTAGCCAGGCGAAGTCGCACAACGGTACGACGATGCTCGTAGCATCAGGCGCATGAGTGAGACCGAGTCGATACGCAACCCGCTCTCCACCGCAGCGCGTGCCGGCGTGGTGTCCGGAGGATTTGTCGCCCTGCTCTGGCTGATCGAGGCGCTGGACCGCATCCTTCCCGGCAATTTCGAGTCTCGCGGAGTCCGCCCGCGCTCCGACGAAGGTCTGCTGGGAATCGTCCTCGCGCCGTTGCTGCACGGTGGCTGGGACCACCTGATCTCCAACAGCCTTCCGCTGCTGATCCTCGGGTTCCTGCTGGGCATGTCAGGCATGCGTACGTTCACCGTGACGACGGCAATCATCTGGATCGTCGGGGGAGTAGGGGTGTGGGTGATCGCTGGCTCGAACACGATTCACATCGGTGCGTCTGGTGTTGTCTTCGGCTGGCTGGTGTTCCTGATCATCCGCGGTTTCTTCGCGCGCAGCTTGAGCCAGATCATTCTTGGAGTCGCCGTGTTCTTGGCATACGGCACCGTTCTGCTCGGCGTCCTGCCGGGGGACCCGGGCATCTCCTGGGAAGGTCACCTGTTCGGAGCCATCGGTGGCGCGATCGCCGCTTGGTTCGCGCGCGACGACAACGAGGTCAGCGGCTGACGTTCGCTTCCTGGCCCATCGACGACAGCTTCTCGGGATTGCGAACCGTGTAGATCGCGCTCACGAGACCTTCCTCGACACGCATCGTGATCACGCTGTCGATCTCCCCGTCGAGGCTGAGGATCAACGCCGGACCGCCGTTGGCATACCCGAGCACGGCCTTCATCTCCGCGAGCCACGGCGACTTCAGCCCGGCAGCGAACAGCTTGGCCACCTTGACCGCACCGCTGATCGGACGCGGCAGAGCCTGCTTGATCCCTCCACCGTCGCCCAGAGCAACAACGTCGGGAGCCAGCATGTCGACGAGATCCTGCAGATCGCCGGTGACAATGGCTCGCTGCAAGGCGACGAGCGCATCCCAGGCATCGCTCGACGAGACAATCCCACGTGGACGTCGAGCCGCTACGTGCTCACGGGCTCGATGGGCGATCTGGCGTACGGCTGAGGGACTCTTGTCGACGGCCTCTGCCAGCTCGTCATAGCCGACGTCGAACACCTCATGCAGCACGAACACCGCGCGCTGGGTGGGCGTCAACGTCTCCAACACAAGCAGCATTGCGGTCGACAAGCTGTCAGCCAGTTCGAGGTCGTCGGCGACATCGGGGCTGGTCAGCAGTGGTTCTGGGAGCCACGGCCCGACGTAGTCCTCACGGCGTCTCGCAAGGACTCGAAGCTGGTCGAGTGCCTTGCGAGTCACCATGCGTACGAGATAGGCCCGCGGATCACGCACCTCGGTCTGATCGACGGTGGTCCATTTCAACCAGGTGTCCTGTACGACGTCCTCGGCGTCAGCGGCCGAGCCGAGCATCTCGTACGCCACCGTGAAAAGCAGCCGTCGATGCTCGACGAACGGATCCTCGCTCATACTCGTGACACTACGGCGAGCGGCTTCATGCCACAGGCGTCGGCGTACTGCTCGGAGTGGATCCCGAGAGCCACATTCATCCGGGCGCTCATGTTCATGAAGGCAACTTTGGCAGCCAGCTCCACCAAGCCGGCGGGACCAAGCTGCGCCAACAGTGCGTCAGAAAGCTCGTCGGTGACCTCCAGGGGAGTGCGGCACATGGCGACGGCGTACTCCATGACCTGACGCTCGAGAGTCGTGAATGCGTCGGATTCGCGCCAGCGGGGGACTTCACGCGCCTTGTCCTCGTCGAGGCCCTTGTTGTGAGCCATGAAGTAGTTGAAATCGAGGCAGAAGCTGCACCCAATGTCAGCTGCGGCAGCCATCACGGCGAAGGTACCCAAGTTCTTGTCGAGCTCTTCCCAGGTCTCGCTCTTGCGGCCGATCTTCATGGAGTCCTTGAAGATCTTCGGGTGGTTCCACAGGACTTCGGCACCTTGAGGCACGCCGCCCATCATCTTGCGCATGGCGATCTTGAGCACGCCTCCGTAGATTCCGTCAATTTCGGCTCGGGGGACTCGTGTCGTTCCAGTCATGATCGTCTCCTGTCATTTGGTTTCACCATGAAGACGCTCGCCGGAGCTCGTTTGTGACAGTTGTGGCGATACTTACTGAATGACAGCTCCCAAGAAGTCGTCCGAGTCGTTCACCGCCGAGGAACGCGCAGCCATCAAGGATCGTGCGAAGGAGCTGAAGTCGAGCGGTTCAAAGGCCGGCAAGGAGGCAGAGCTCCTCGCGAACATTGCCGCGATGCCCAAGGCCGATCGAGACATCGCTGACCGTCTCCACGCGGTAATCACGGAGAACGCTCCAGAGCTCGAGCCCAAGCTCTGGTACGGCAGCCCGGCATATGCCAGGGGCAAGGAAATCGTCTGCTTCTTCCAGGCAGCGTCCAAATACGACACGAGATATCTGACGTTCGGTTTCAACGATTCTGCGAATCTTGACGACGGCTCAATGTGGCCAACTGCGTTCGGAATTGCCAAGCTCACCAAAGCCGACGAGGAGACGATTGGAGCGCTGGTCCGAAAGGCCGTCAGCTAGGAGAGCCTATTGGCCGGAGCAGATTGGCTTGGTGTCCACACGACGATGAGCGCGCCTGTCACGAGATAGATCACCTGAAGGAAATGGAATCCACGAATTGAGGCCATCTCTCCGACAATCCAGAACACCATGATCATCCCAGCGACGATGCTGGTGAGCTGCCAGCCGTCGATACCCTTCATCAGGGCGACTGCGGCGATCAGCGCACTGCCACCGACGACGGCCATCAAGATCACCCCGGGAAAATAGTTGCTGGGGAAGTCCGTGTTCCGCACCCAGGACACCTGCTCAGGAATCCAATCGGTCATCAACGCAAGCCCGCCTGCTACAGCGCTGACGCTGTTGAACACCAGAAGTCCAAGCAACGTCTTGCGCCGACGGTTCAGCGCTTCAAACTCGTTGAATCCTGCAATAGTTCGAACCTTCAACATGATGACGATCGCCTCCGGTCCAAGCGTCGTCCACACGAGGCACGGTGTTGAGTGCCAACCGGCCCATATGTCGCGTGACATAGGTCCCGCCGTTCCAATCCACCGCTTTGTCCGATAATGCACATTATGTCAACGTAGGCATATCCCACACAACGGATCCTCGGATGCATCATGATCTGAAGGTCGGCATGCAGCCCCGGTTTCTGAATGGAGTTCACGTGAAAACAGGCGTACGGTTCGCGGCGACAATGGCGATGATCGCCGTGTTGTCGCTGTCGACCAATCGAGCGGCTGACGCTAGTTCCTCCAAGTGGCTGTCGATCAGTGCGGGTGGCGATCACACGTGTGCGATCCGCACCGACCACGCCCTGTTTTGCTGGGGAGACAATCAATACGGGCAAGTTGGCGATGGCACCTCCACCGAGCGCACGACGCCAACGAGGGTTGGCACCTCCACCAGTTGGACCAGCGTCACTGTCGGGGGCTACAACACCTGCGCAGGTCACAAGACCGGATCCATCTACTGCTGGGGCCGCAACGACTTTGGACAGCTCGGCGACGGCACCACCACGGACCGCCCCACCCCCACGAAGGTCGGCGCTTCCACCAGCTGGACGTCTGTCAGCACCCGTGCACGTCACACCTGTGCTCGCCACACGTCCGGATCCATCTACTGCTGGGGAAACAACTTCAACGGGCAGCTCGGCGACGATGACGTCACGAATCACCTCAGCCCCACGAAGGTCGGCAGCTCCACCAACTGGACGTCAGTTGCCGTCGGTGACGATCACACGTGCGCCCGCCACAGTTCCGGCTCGCTCTACTGCTGGGGCCGCAACAACTTTGGACAGCTCGGCGACGGCACCACCACAAATCGCGCCGACCCCACCAAGGTCGGCACCTCCACCAGCTGGACCAGCGTCACGTCCGGATTTCGCCACACCTGTGCACGCCACACGTCCGGCTCCATCTACTGCTGGGGATTCAACGAATATGGACGACTAGGAGACGGAACCACGACCAACCGACCCCAAACGAGTCGGTACCTCGTCCAGCTGGACCAGCGTCACCGCCGGTCCTCATTACACCTGTGCGCGCCACAGCTCCGGCTCCATCTACTGCTGGGGACACAACATCCACGGACAAGTTGGTGACGGAACCACGACCGACCGGCTCTCCCCCAAACGAGTGGGGACCTCCACCAGCTGGACCCGTGTGACCACCGGCGGTGGTCACACCTGCGCCCGCAGCATCTCTGGCAACCTGTACTGCTGGGGAGCAAACGCCTACGGACAACACGGAGTCGGCGACCTGTGGCCCAGGTCCTATCCAACCGAGGTCGGGTGAAGCCCATGAAGGCCGCTTCCGGTTCTTGACGGCGATGGCGCGTCCCCGGGCTACGTGTCGGCAGTGAGCTGAGACCGGCGACGGGACAGATAGGCCGATTCGGCAGGATTGTCGGTCGCGGCGATGGCGGCCTCATAGGCATCGCGGGACTCAGAGCTTCGTCCGAGACGTCGCAACAACTCAGCACGGGCAACATGCCAGGCGTGGTAACCGCTCAGGTCGAGCTGCTCAACGATCGCCAGAGCAACGTCGGGCCCGTCAAGCTCTGCGATGGCAACGGCTCTATTCAAGGCGACCACAGGGGTCGGCGCCACGACCATCAGCTGGTCGTACAGGGCGACGATCTGGCTCCAATCAGTCGACCGTGATTCGTTGGCGTCGGTGTGCACTGCATTGATTGCCGCCATGATTTGGTACGCACCAGGAAGACCATCGGTCTGCTCGACGCGCGTCAGGCATTCACGTACGAGGGCGTGCCCTTCTGTGATCAAATTGCGGTCCCACCTGCTGCGATCCTGCTCATCGAGCGTGACGAGCTCTCCCCCGGCGACTCGAGTCTCCTGGCGCGCGTCGGTCAGCAGCATGAGAGCCAGCAGTCCTGCGACCTCGCCCTCGTCGGGCAAGAGCTGCCGGAGTATCCGACCCAAACGGATCGCCTCGCTCGTCAGGTCGGTTCTTGTCGGGTCATCCCCTGAGCTGGCCAAGTAGCCCTCGTTGAACACGAGATAGACGACCGCGAGCACCGCGGAGAGCCGATCGTTCAGGTCGCCCCGTTCTGGCACTCGGAACGGAATGTTTGCGCCCTTGATCTTGGCTTTGGCCCGTGTGATGCGCTGCGCCATCGTCGTCTCGGCCACGAGAAAGGCCCGTGCGATTTCATCTACTGTCAGCCCGCCAAGCAGGCGGAGGGTCAGCGCCACGCGCGCTTCTGGTGCAAGAGCTGGGTGGCAGCATGTGAACACCAGCCGCAACCGGTCGTCCTCGACCAGTCCGGTCGGTTCGTGAGGCGTGTCGTCTTGGATCATGATCGCTGCCTGGTGCTTGGTGTCGCGGATCTTCTCGCGACGGATCTTGTCGATGGCACGGTTGGCTGCAGTCGTCGTGAGCCACGCACCCGGATTGGGCGGTATGCCGTCGGCCGGCCAACGCTCAATGGCGGTGAGCAGTGCCTCGCCTGCCATGTCTTCTGCGATGTCGAGATCGCCGAAGCGTCGGGCAAGCGAGGCCACCACTCGGCCATATTCCTCGCGGTAGATCCGATCGATCTCCGCTCGGATGTCGGGGACTTGGGTCACTCGCCGTCTTCGAATGGCCGCACTTCGACCTTGCCGCCGCAGGCCTTCGAACCTT
Organism: Aeromicrobium sp.; assembly: GCA_036676545.1. Classification (GTDB taxonomy): domain Bacteria; phylum Actinomycetota; class Actinomycetes; order Propionibacteriales; family Nocardioidaceae; genus Aeromicrobium. The sequence continues at coordinate 30,758 of JAKFCR010000179.1, forward strand.
CAGCTGCGATCTTCAGCGCCGCGTCGAGATCGGGGGCCTCAATCACCCAGAAGCCGCCGAGGTATTCCTTGGTCTCGAGGTAAGGACCGTCGGTGACGACGACGTCGGCACCTGTGCCGTCGACGACCGTCGCGGTGTTGATGCGCTTGAGTCCCCCACCGAAGACCCAGGTCCCGTCGGCCATGATTCGCTCATTGAACTTCGCAGTCGCGTCGTACATGGGCTGTGCTTCTTCGATCGGCGTGTCGTAGACGCTGTCGTCGCCGTGCACCGCGAGCAGGTACTGAGTCATGGTGAATCCCCTTCGTATGTGGCGTGCCGTTCGGCTGCCTCTGACCTGTCCACGAACGCGTCGAGCCCAATACGACAACCTTCGCCGAAATAGTTGGAACTTTCTACGCTGCGATCACCGAGATCACGTTGCCGGCCGGGTCTGTGAACCACGCGATGTCCGGCCCTTGCCCTTTCATGACGCCGTCCTCGTCCTGGGGCATGCCGTCATATCGAGCGAACTCCACTCCCCTCCCCCTGAGTTCACGCACGGCTGCCGTGACGTCATCAACCGGCAGGTTCAGCACAGTGAACGATGCGGGCTCATGCGCGTCCCCCTTGGGATAGACGAGGACGTGGTGGTCGTCGCCGAGGTCGATCTGGAGCATTCCGTCCGACTCGTTGACTGTTAAACCAACTACATCGACGTAGAACGATTTGGCCTTGGCAGTGTCGTCCACCGAAAAACCACTGAAAGGACGGTGAAATTCGGGCATTGCAACCTCCTGGATCGTCAAAAGTCTCGTGTCAGCGCCTCGGCCAGCTCGGCGGGCCGGCTCAGCGCCGGAAGATGGCCGCCGGGAACTCCTTCCACCTCGATACCCAAACGGTCACGAGCCACTCGCTGCTGGAACACGAATGGGAAGAAGCGGTCGTCGAATCCGGCGAGCACTCTCGTCGGAACGTCGGGCCATGCGGACAGCCCCCATGGCGCCTCAAAGATCGTCTCGGTCTCGTCGCGCTGTTCCTCGTCGATCAGGTTCTCGGGAGGAACGTCGTGGAGAAACACCTCGTCGTCGAACGGCGCACCCGGATCGCGGCCCTGTTCGATGTCATAGGCGCGCTTGGCATCTGCGGAGCCGGTGTTGCTCCACCACTCCCCTGCGGTCTCACCAGGATTGGGGATCATCGCGTTGAGCAGGATCAGCTGGTGAATCGGTAGGAGGCCCGCGGCCCACGATGCCGAGAACCCTCCGATCGACTGGCCGACAATCACTGCATCGTCGACACCGGATGCCGCCTGAACGACCAGGTCGACGTATTCGGGCAGCCCCGCCTTTGGGTCGTCACCTGGCAGGTCGAGAGCCACGTTCGCAAAGCCACGCTGCGTCAGCTCCTGCTGGACGAGATGCCAGTAGGACGCCATCCCACCGGCACCCGGTACAAGGACGAACGTCGGACTCACGGTGCCACCCAGTGAGGATCGCGTCCGAGCAGCCCAAGCAGCTGATCCTGCGCCGGCGCATCATCAGGGACGGGGACTTTGGGCCCGAGCACGACGATGTCGGGTCCGTATGCCCCCGGGATGTAGACCTCAGGTGGCAGTGATGCCACCACCGGCAGGAGCTCATCTACGTCGTCGGGGTGCATCGTGGCGTCCTGACCGGTCGCCTTTGCGAGGTCCCATCGGTGATGGACAAGGTCCTGGCTGATGACTTGATCGACCATATCTGCGACGGAGAGCTCACCCGCCGGGCTCGCCGTCATTCGGGTTGCGACCTCGGGATCAGTCAGCAGCGCCTCCACGTCGGCACGCGCCCTACGAAATGCTCCGAGCGGGTCATCGGCGACCGATGGTCCCGCGGAGGGCGACAGACCTACGGGGCGCAGCATGACGTCGTGCATCACCACGATGTGGTCAACCACTCCCCTGGCGTCCCAGTCGTCGCATGGTGACTGTGCCGACCACAGGTTGTCCGGCGTGGCGGCGACGAGTGACTCGAACGCATCAGCACGTCGTCGAAAGCGCGCGAGAACCTCTGCTGGATCCATGGTGCGATCCTAGGACGCTCCAGTGACGAAACGGCAGGGCTAGAAGCGATCCGGGTCGCCGGCACCGACGCGTACGACCTCGGCATAGCCGTCGGAGTAGTCGACCACGGTCGTGGGTTCGGCAATCACCTCGGCGCCCGAATCGACTACGGCATCGACGCGGCCATCGAGCTCCTCTGAGATCTCCCAGGCGGACGTCATCGATGCGTCTGCACCGGGGAGGATCAGCGTCGACGACACCATCGGCTCCCCCAGGGCCTCGAGCAACGCCTGTACGACACGGTGGTCGGGAATCCGCACGCCGACCGTCTTCTTCTTGGGGTGCAACAGCCGCTTCGGCACCTCAGACGTCGCAGGAAGGATGAACGTGTACGGACCGGGCGTCGCCGACTTGATCGCCCGGAAGATCGCATTATCGACGTGCACGAACTGGCCCAGCTGGGCAAAGTCCCGACACATCAAGGTGAAGTGGTGCTTCGAGTCGAGTTCGCGAATCGTACGAATCCGATCAAGAGCATCACGATTGCCGATCTGCGCGCCGAGGGCGTATCCGGAGTCAGTCGGATAGGCGATCAGGTCACCCGCGACGAGCATCGCCGCAGCTTGATCCACATTGCGTTGCTGCGGGTTGTCTGGATGGATGTCAATGAATCGCACGCTGTGAGCGTACGACTCCATCGACCCATCCGCCTACGGCGAGGCCCAACGTCAGCGAGTGACCACCAAACGCTTGGAGCTGATCTTCTGAGCCGCGATCTGCGTCGAAGTGAATGGGAACGCCACCCACTGCTCCTTGCCGAACAGCTTCGTCTGGTCTGAGCTCCATGCCGAATTGATGTTCAGCGACTGGCCGTACGTCAGGATCGTCGACGCCTTGACCCCCGTGCTGGTGAACGAGACAGCCTGGATGTGCGACGAGCCGTAGGTGATCCGGTAGAGCGCGTTTGCAGTGGAGAACGGCCCTCGGGCAACGACCACGTTCGCATTGCCGACCGTGCCGCTGCCTCCGCCGATGGGGATCTCGGCGCCCACCTTGTCAGCGACCTGCAGCTTGCTCCACGGAGCATCCATCGGGATGCCCTTGCCCTGCAGATAGGCGATCGCATCCTTCATGGCCGTGATCGTCTTGCTGTCAGCTTCCTTGAGGTCGCGCGGCGTGTTCACGGGATCGGCCGCGTCGAACGGAACCGCCCACGGGGCGGGAGCCCGCTGCATGAACTCTTCGAAGATGTGCGCGCCGACGCTCGTCGTGTTCGACTTGCCGTCCCACGCCTTCAGGACGTCACACGCCTGGCCACCGCCTGCGTTCTGGCAGAGCTTGTCCAGATCGCCGTTCGCACGGGCCACCTCAGCACCGAACACGCGGTTCTCGTGCTCAAAGCCGGCCAGCTTGGTGTGGGAGACCTTGGCTTTGGCCAGCGCGTCGATGACGTATCTATAGACCATGCGCGTACGCAGGGTGCGCTCGGACTTCTCTGATCCGATGATGTTGGCGTAGCCCTCCAGCCTCTGCTTCGGGTTGGGCAGCCAGTAGGAGTCGTTGGCGTTCGCGACCCAGTCTCGACGGACCGTGGCCGGAAGGTTCTTCGGTCCGAGGATGCCGGGGCGTGACGCATCTGCATCGGTCCTCCACGCGCAGTCAGAACGTGCGCGCGTGCCGTCGAGCACGGGCAGTCCTGCGAGCGAGCGCGTGACGATTCCGACCGGAGTGATGCACTTGGCTACCAAGTCGTTCGGGACGTTCGGAACCACGGAGTGGTCTGCGTACAGCGCGTTACCGGATCGGTCAGCCGCGATCGTGTTGACCCACGGAATGCCTCCGGCCTTGTCCTGAGCGGCGAGCAGACCCGAGACGCTCGACGCCTTGCTCATGTTCAAGAACGAGTCGATCGTCCGCAGCTGCTCACCGTTGGCGTCACGCATCGCGAAGAGGCTGATCGGCGTCCAGCCCATCAACGTCGCGGGGTTGTCCATGACGTAGCCGTCTTCGGTCCGGTACAGCGACTTCGTGACCTCGGAGAGCGTGCCGTCCTTGCCCTTGACCGTGACGTTCACCGACCTCTTCTCGAGCTTGAGGAGACCGTGATCGGTCAGGTAGAGCATCGGGAATCCCGGAATGGTGCGGTACTCGTACGGGGTGAATCGGAAGGCCGTGGAGACCGTGTGGCTCCAGGCAACGTTTTTGTTGAAGCCGATATTGATGACCGGCGAGCCGAGCAGGCTGGCGCCTGCGGCGTCATACCCTCCGGGGATCGTGAGGTGCACCTGCTCGAAGCGGTAGCGCCCGTTCCACGGGAAATGGGGGTTGCCCAGCAGCATGCCGCGTCCGTTGTCGGTCGCATCGCCACCGATCGCCGTGGCATTCGAGCCGAACGGAGCAGCGGGATCCTTGCCCAGCCCGGCCTTCAGCGCCTCAGCCGACGGTGTCGACGACGGTGGTGAAGAGAACGGCAGCAGTGCGCTGAGATCTGGGATCGGCAGATCGGGCAGGTCAGGGATATCGAGGCCGAGTGGCAGCTCGAGCCCGAGTTCCCCGAGCTTGGGCAGTCCCAGGTCGCCCAGCGACGGCGGGTCTGCATCGGCGATCGCGCCGAAGAACACGCCAGCTGAGGCCAGCAGGTTGGCCGCGTACACGCCGTACCAAAGGTCGAGCTCGGATGCCGCCTTGGCATAGCCCGCACCCTTGCACGCAGGATCCTTGATGCCGTTCGCTCCCCCGATGCTCTTGAGGTAGTGGTTGACGCCGGCCGTGTAGCCGCGAACCATGGCGCGCGCTTCCTTGCCAGGACCTCGCTGGGGATCGGCGAGGAGCGTCTCGACGACCTTGCGTGCTCGGATGTCCGTGAAGAAGGTGTCGCTCTGGAGGTTCGTGGCGTTGACCGACACTCGGTCGTTGTAACGCTCGTCCGGGCCGAGGTAGCGGGAGCGCTTGCCCTGACCCGTGAGAACCGTGTCGATGAGGCTGCAGATGGACGTCTCGCCGGTGGCGAAGCCGTGTCCGAATCCGAGAGACTCCCAGTCCTTGGCAACGACGTGAGGGATGCCGTGTTGGGTACGGGTGATCGTGACGTCGTACTTGCCGCTGCTCGGGGCCAAAGGGATGGTGGCCGCCGACGCTCCCGTGCTGGTCAGTGGTGCGATGAGGCCCGCACAGAGTGCAGCTGTGGCAATGAGAGCAGTGCGACGGAGCCGTGACATGCGCATCCCTTGGCGTCGAGTGGGGTCAAAAGTGACCTGTGTCACCGGGTGAAACGTCGCGTGGGATGCAGAAGTTACGCGTACGTACGAGTTTTGGGACAAGAAAAGGGCCGCACCCTCGGCGTACGGGTGCGGCCCTCGCTGGAGATCAGGTGAAGAGGCTGACGCCCGCTGGTCCGACAATCAGAGCGAGAACGATCAGCACGGCTCCATATACGAAGTCACGCTGGATGATCCGCAGCACACCGAAGATTCCGATGATCACGGCGGCAATCCACAAAATTGTGTCCCACATGGTGATTTGACCTCCATTTGAAATGTGGCTTCTGCCACGTCTTGGAACTACCCAATACACGCTCGGCCAATCGCCAGCGCGGGAAATCGACAGGTCCCAGCCTGTGACCAACGTGACGTGGGTCACATGAATCCGTTCCGGAATGCGGACGCGAGTTCCACCCACGGGGTCCCCGCTGAAGACCGACCTATTCTGGAGCGCAGGATCCGAGTGGAATGAGGTGGTGGACATGGCACAGGTCGCATTGAGCCTTGCCGAACGCCGCCAGATCCAGCTCGATCACGACAGCGAGCGATCTGCGCATCTCGCAGACCGCGAACAGCTCCTGACCCCTCGTCGCAGCAACGACGAGCTGCGGGCCATCGCCGAAGCTGCTGAAGCCCGCTTCGCCTCCACCGACGGCGCGGGACTGCTCGAGTGGGTCGCCGAGGAGTTCGGCTATCGGACGGCAGTTGCATGCTCCATGGCTGACGCCGTCCTTCCCGCCGTCGTCGCCGAGCACCTCCCTTGGGTCGACACGCTCTTCCTCGAGACCGGCTACCACTTTGCCGAGACGATCGGTACGCGCGACGCGGTCGAGTCCTCCATGAAGCTCTCGATCGTCGACGTCACGCCCAAGCGCACCGTCGCCGAGCAGGATGCCGAGTTCGGCGAGCGCCTCTACGAGCGCGATCCCGCACTGTGCTGCCAGATGCGCAAAGTCGATCCGCTCCACGAAACCCTCCAGGGCTACGAAGCGTGGATCACCGGCGTACGTCGCGACGAGTCCGAGACGCGCGCCAATACGCCGTACGTGACCTGGGATGACAAGAACGGTCTCGTCAAGATCAACCCGATGGCCGCCTGGTCATTTGATGACCTTCTCGACTACGCGGACAAGAACGACATCATCGTCAATCCCCTCGTGAACGACGGATACCCGTCGATCGGCTGCGCGACCTGCACCCGTCGCGTGGCTCCCGGCGAAGATCCTCGCGCGGGTCGTTGGGCCGGACTCGACAAGACAGAGTGCGGGCTTCACGCCTGAGCTGACCCACCCACCCGACAGGCAACGATGACGCTGACCGACTACCGCCTCACCCAGCTCCAATGGCTGGAGTCCGAGGCGATCCACATCATCCGTGAGGTCATCGCCGAGTTCGAACGGCCAGTTCTGCTGTTCTCCGGCGGCAAGGACTCGATCGTCATGCTGCATCTCGCGGTCAAGGCGTTCTGGCCCTCACCGGTCCCGTTCCCGGTATTGCACGTCGACACTGGTCACAACTTCCCCGAGGTCCTCGCCTACCGGGATTCGACCGTCGAGCGCCTCGGTTTGCGCCTCGAGGTCTCCAGCGTGCAGGACTACATCGACGACGGTCGTCTGCGTGAGCGCAGCGACGGTATGCGCAACACCCTCCAGACCCAGCCACTTCTCGATGGCATCACCGAGGGCAAGTTCGACGCCGTGTTCGGTGGTGGCCGTCGCGACGAGGAGAAGGCCCGCGCCAAGGAGCGCGTCTTCTCACTCCGCGACGAGTTCGGACAGTGGGATCCGCGCAACCAGCGGCCGGAGCTGTGGAACCTCTACAACGGCCGGCACACGCCGGGCCAGCACGTCCGTGTGTTCCCGCTGAGCAACTGGACCGAGCTCGACGTCTGGCAGTACATCGGCCAGGAGGGTATCGCGCTGCCCGAGCTCTACTACGCACACCAGCGCGAGGTGTACGAGCGCGACGGCATGCTGCTTGCCGTCGGCCCCGTCTCGATGCCACGTGACGGCGAGAAGGTCGAGAAGCGCCAGGTGCGCTATCGGACCGTCGGCGACATGTCCTGCACCGGAGCCGTCGAGAGCGATGCGCTCACCGTCGACGACGTCATTGCCGAAGTGGCCGCGACCCGCATCACTGAGCGGGGTGCCACGCGAGCAGATGACCGTACGTCCGAAGCCGCGATGGAAGACCGCAAGAAGGAAGGCTACTTCTGATGGCCACTCTCCTGCGCCTTGCAACAGCTGGCTCGGTCGACGACGGCAAGTCGACGCTCGTCGGTCGCCTGCTCTATGACTCGAAATCGGTGCTCGCCGACCAGATGGAGGCCGTCGAGCGCGTCTCCACCGATCGCGGTCTCGGCACGGCCGACCTCGCGCTGCTGACCGACGGGCTGCGCTCCGAACGTGAGCAGGGCATCACGATCGATGT